>JBGQGU010000063.1:0-10227 GCA_041497655.1 Gammaproteobacteria bacterium | reverse complement strand
CGTCCTCGAGAAGCTGATCGCCTACGAAGCGGTCCACCCGATCCAGTCGTGGAACGATTTGAGGAACCGCCTCGACACCGACCGCCGCTGCTACGCATTCTTCCACCCGCGGCTGCCCAATGAGCCGCTGATCTTCGTCGAGATCGCCCTGACGCGGGGCTTGACCGGCAGCGTGCAGCTCTTGCTCGACCAGGGCGCGCCGGTGCAGGATCCGCGGACCGCCGATACCGCGGTTTTCTATTCGATCTCGACCACGCAAAAGGGCCTGCGCGGAGTGAACCTCGGCAACCTGCTGCTGAAACGCGTGATCGAGGACTTGCGGCACGACTTGCCGCGGCTTGCCGTATTCGCCACGCTCTCGCCGCTGCCCGACTTCCGCAAGTGGCTCGACCAGGCGCTCGCCGAGAAGCGGGCGCTGCTGCCGGCGGCGGAAGCGGGGAAGCTTGCCGAAGCGCTGGGGCACCCCGATCCGGCTACCGCGCTCGCCGCCGCGCTGGCGCGGCCCGAGTGGCCGGCCGACACGCGGCTCGGCGAGGCACTGCGGGAACCCATGGAGAAGCTCGCCGCGCGCTACCTGCTGCAGGAGAAGGCAGGCCCGCAACCGCTCGACCCGGTCGCGCACTTCCACCTCAACAACGGCGCGCTGGTGAGCCGCATCTACTGGCTCGCCGATACGTCCGCCCACGGCATGGACCAGTCCTACGGCATGATGGTGAGCTACCGCTACGAGCCGTCCGACGTGGAGAAAAACCACGAGCGGTTTCTGCATGACGGGCACATCGCGGCGGCGCGGCGGGTGTCGCGGTTGCTCGACTGACGGCCGGTTCCCGGAAAGGCGTGAGTCGTGATTCGTGAATCGTGAATCGACTATTTGTTTCTCCTCGGCGTCCTCCGCGTCCCCAGCGGTAAGAGGTTGTTCTAAGCCTTTAGGAACTCGTCCAGAACCGCGCACCACGCCGCCGCCAGGTTGCCGCGGTGGTAGCCCCCGCCGCCGAAGCCCATGATGCGCCCGCCGGTCATCTCGTTCGCCAGCGCGCACAGGCGCTTGGCCGCATGCGTGTGCGCCGCCGGCGTGTACTGCAGCATCGCCAGCGGATCGCCTGCCAGGCTGTCGGCGCCACACTGGAACAGGATGAACTCCGGCTTGAACTGGCGCACGTGCGCTTCGACCGCCTCCCACACTTTGAGGAACTCCCGGTCGCCCATGCCCGGCGACAGCGGGATATTGAGCTTGGTGCCTTTCGCCGCGCCCTTGCCGATCTCGTGCGCGTGGCCGGTGCCCGGGTAGAGCGTGCGCCCGTCCTGGTGGATGTCGGCGTAGATCAGGTCCGGGTCCTCCTCGTACGGGTAGTAGAGCCCGTCGCCGTGATGGACGTCGATGTCGACGTAGGCGATGCGCTTCACGCCAAACTGGACGCGCAGCGTGTCGATGACGACGCCGATGTCGTTGAACACGCAGAATCCGGCGGCCGACCCCGGGCGCGCGTGGTGTAACCCGCCGATGGGCTGGAAGGTACGCAGCGCGCCGCCGCTCATGATGGTGTCGAGGCCGTGCAGTGCCGAGCCTGCCACCGTCGCCGCCGCCTCATAGACGCCCGGGTAGGCCGGGGTGTCACCGTAGTCGATCGCGCCGTAACCTTCCTCGGACTTCTCCTTCACCCACGCCACATGCTCCGGTGTATGGAAGCGGTGCAACTCCTCCTGCGCCGCCATGCGCGGATCGCTGATCGCCACGCGCTTGTCGAGCCCCTGCTTCACCGCCTCCTTCCAGAACGCGTCCTGCCGGTCGGGGCCGAACGGGTGCCCGTTGGGAAAACCGTAGCGGCCGAGCGAGTCGCCGACGTAGAGTGCAACTTCTTTCTTCATGCTCTTAATTCACCTTCGCGCAGGATTCCTTGACGATGCCGTCAAAATAGCGAAAGTTGTCCCGCCCTTTCCGGCCGGCGAAATTGCGTGGTGTCCAGCGACCCGTTGCGTGGATCAGCGTTGAACCCAAGGCGCTTGCAGGCCTTCTTGAAGCGTTGCGCAAGCAGGGCCGCAAGCTCACCCGTACCGCGCATGCGGCTCCCAAAGTTGGGATCGTTGTCGCGCCCCTCACGCATGGCGTGGACCCGGCTCATCACGTGCTTCGCCTTCAACGGATAGTGCCGCTCGAGCCAATCCTTGAACAGATCCTTCACTTCCCACGGCAACCGCATCAGCACGTAGCCCGCCTGGCGCGCGCCGTGCTCCCATGCCGCTTCCAGCACAGCCTCGATCTGATGATCGTTCAGGAACGGGATCACCGGCGCGCACAGCACCCCGACCGGCACCCCGGCGCCGGAGAGCGTCCGCATGGCCAGCAGCCGGCGCGCGGGTGCTGAGCAGCGTGGCTCCATCCTTCTCGCGAGCTCGTGGTCGAGATTGTTCACCGAGATGAAGACGTTGGCGAGGCCTTTCCGTGCCATCGGCGCGAGGAGATCGAGGTCGCGCTCGACCATCGCGTTCTTGGTAACGATGCCGACCGGCTGGTTGAACTCGGCGCACACTTCCAGTATGCCGCGCGTGATTCTCCATTCGCGCTCGATCGGCTGGTAGGGGTCGGTGTTGGCGCCGATGGAGATCACTTCGCAGCGGTAGCCCGGGCGCGAAAGCTCCTCGCGCAGTTTCTCCGCGGCGTTCACCTTGGCAAAGAGCCGCGTCTCGAAGTCGATGCCCGGCGAGAGGTTGCGGTAGGCGTGCGTGGGACGGGCATAGCAATTGTGGCTCACAACGCCGTTTGCGATGAAGTCTTCGGTATCCGTCGTGATGTCATAAAGTCGCATCGCCTTGCCGAGCGGCTCTATGCTGATGACTCCCAGACGGGCATCGCTCTTCACGGCCTGACCCTCGATGTCCAACTTGCGGGTGATCGCGGGATCTACACTGTGAAAAAAGCGCAGGTGTTCGCGCAATCCCCCCGTTACGCGCACGACTGTCACGGGTCTTAATTGCTCACGATGCACGTGCTCCAGAACAAACCGGAAATTGAGAGTCCGCAGAGAGCGGTCGATCCAGGAAATAATCTCTTTATCCGTGTTGCTGATTCTGAGGATGCCCTGACTGTAGCTGCCCTCGGCATCGAAAATTCCGGCCAGAAAGCCGGCAGTCCACCCGGGCAAAGGTGATGTAGGCCAGGCGATAAGGTCGCGAATCAACTCCACGTTAGGGCGGGCGCTCGTGCGAATCGCATACATCACTTGGCGTCCGGCAGCGGCTTTCTGAAACAAGAATTCCCGCGTCTCGATCTGCCAGTCGCGCAGATACTCTTGCGCCTGCTGTAGCGCCTCCGTGTCGCACAGCGCCAGACGGAACCTATGCTGGTCGCCGTGTGTTCGGCCGGCTCGTTGGTATTGGTACGATCCCAGCAGGCCATCACCCCGAATGACGCCGCACAGATATCCGAGTCTGTAGTCACGGTCTCTCGCGGGCGGATGAGCGAAGGCCCCCGTGCCCATGAGTTTGTTGCGGGTCGTAAGATACGGCCGCTGCGTACTGCTTCGACCCATGGTGCCAGTGACAAACTTCCACCCGCGTTCAGTAAGAAATCGGTGGTCAGCGCCTGTGACGATGCACGTGCGATCTTCAAGGGTAATCCGATAGGCCGGTTTGACGACGCTCCAATGCGCGAGCACACGTGCAATCACATATCGACGGTACCAACCGCGGCGCACCGTGCCGTAGATCGCGTCGCCGGCACGCACTTCCGCGAGCGGCCGTGTGGTGCCATTGGCCATAAGGATAGGCGTATCGCCGCCCAGGCAGTAAACACATCCATGCTCGCATCCCTGGTAGGGATTGATGGATTGGGTGAACGGGATGTCGGGCGAGTCGTTGCGCGAGATGATGCTCGTCACCCGCTCAGCCGTGACATGGGTCTTGAGCGGCGGCAGCTCTTCTTCCTGCCTGTCCCAGCCGTCGTCGAACGCCTCGCGCGCGACGGTCTCGAAGCGGCCCTCGGGATTGATGCCCGCGCCGCGCCCCTTGCGGGGGTCGGCGTGCTTGCCGGTCAGGGTCTTTAACGGCATGACAGGCGTGAATCGTGATTCGTGAGTCGTGATTCGACGGAAGTGCTGCCGACAGTTTACTTTATGGAAAGCGCATCACGCAGCGCCGCCGCGCGCGCTGCATCGAGTCGCTGGTCGGCCTCCGCCAGCGCCACCGCCAGCAGCCCGAGGCCGCGGTAGAGCTCGCCCATATTGGCGTCCCATTCGCGGACCCGGGCAAGCTGGCGCTTCACCGTCGCCGCGTCGCCGCGCGAGATCGGGCCGGTCAGCGCCTTCGCAGGCCCCTGCTCGAAGATCGCGTCGACCGTCTCGCGCACCATGGGCTCGAGCGCGGTGAGGGAGGCCGCGCGCGGGATGCCTGCCTTTTCGTGCGCGCGCAGCGCCGCCTCGATCAGCGCCACCAGGTAGTTGCACGCGAACACGCCGCCCGCGTGATAGATCGGCTTCATCTCGGGCACGATGTCGAACACTTTCGCGCCGATGCTCTCGAACGCGGGCTTGAGCACCTTGAGCGCCTGCGCATCGCCCTCCGCGCTGCAGAAAGTACCGGGAAAGGTCTGCACCGCCTGCTCGGCATCGGTGAAGGTCTTGATGGGGTGCACGCTGGCGACAAGCGCCCCCTTGTCCTTCACCGGCTTGAGATCGCTCGAGGGCGTCGCGCCGCTCACGTGGAAAACGATGTCGTCGGGAGTGACCTTGCCGGACGCAGCCAGCGTCACGCAGCTCGGCACGATCGCGTCATCACGCGTGGCGATCATCCACACGTCGGCGCCGCGCATCTCCTCGAGGCGGCCCACGGCGTGCCCGGCTCCGATGAATTTCACCGCCTCGGCGGCGCTGTCACGCGAGCGCGTCAGCACGTCCTGGATCTCGAACGCGCCAGCCCGCGCCCACATCCGCCCGCAGGCGCGGCCCACCCGCCCCGAGCCGATGATGTTTAGCGTCCTCACCGGCGACCTACCGCAAAGCCTAACCTCCTACCGCCAAGGGCGCAGAGGACCAAGTAAAGTCGAATCACGATTCACGAATCACGAATCTTCGAGAAATCTCTGCACCAGCGTCCGCCACTCCTTGTCGAGCGCGCCGTGCGGCCGCGTCGCACCCGCCCTGTAGTACCAATAGTCGGCGTTCACGATTTCGCCTTGCCTGCGGTGCAGATAGGCATGTACTCGTGCAGCGCCCCTGCCGTCCTGAGCAGCCACGATGTCGTGGGCGCGGTTCCAGTTGCCTCTGGCTGCGTGCCACAACGCGCGCAGCGGCGCGGGCAGCCCGCGCGGCGGGCGTCCGGCCGTCAGCGATTGCCGGAAATCTCTGGGATCCATCTCGGAGCCATTGTAGCCCTTCTCCGCAAGGAGTTTGTCAGATTGCGAGCCGGCAAACGCATCGGGATGTCAGCGCGCTGCAACCAGCGTGCGTTATAGTCTGCGAGATGCTGATATCCCGCCGCGATTTCCTGCGCTGCGCAGCCGGACTTGCCGGGGCGGCACTCCCGTACCCCCGGCTCCTGGCGCAACCCCGCTTCGACAGGAATCCCTACTCCCTTGGCGTCGCTTCGGGCTACCCCGACCAGCACGGCGTCGTGCTGTGGACACGGCTCGCGCCGGAGCCGCTCGCCGGCGGCGGCATGCCCGCGGCCGCGGTGGAAGTCGGATGGGAAGTCGCGGCCGACGAGGCCTTCCGCAGCATCGTGCGCCGCGGTACCGAGATCGCCGCGCCCGAGTGGGCCCACTCGGTGCGCGCCGAGGTCGCCGGGCTCGAGCCGGGCCGCTGGTATTTCTACCGCTTCCACGCCGGGGCCGCGACGAGCGCCGTCGGCAGAACGCGCACCACGCCGCAGCCCGGCCCGGTGGAGCGCATGCGCCTCGCCTTCGCTTCCTGCCAGCAGTACGAGCAGGGCTGGTATGCCGCCTACCGCCACATGGTCCAGGAAGACCTCGACCTGATCGTCCATCTCGGCGACTACATCTACGAGTCCTCGTGGGGCCGCAACCACGTGCGCAAGCACGGCACCGAGGAGCCGTGGACGCTCGCCGAATACCGCAACCGCTACGCGCTCTACAAGAGCGACCCCGACCTGCAGGCGGCGCACGCGGCGTTCCCGTGGCTCGTCACGTGGGACGATCACGAGGTGCAGAACGACTACGCCAACGACCGCTCGCAGGATCTCGATGATCCGCAGTTCTTTCTCCAGCGCCGCGCCGCGGCTTACCGCGCCTACTACGAGCACATGCCGCTGCCGAAGCGCATGCGACCGAGCGGGCCCGACATGCGGATCTACACCCGCGCCGAGTTTGGCGCGCTCGCCGCCTTCCACGTACTGGACGACCGGCAGTACCGGTCGCCCCAGGTGTGCCCGCGCCCAGGACGCGGCGGCAGCAACGTCGTGCCGGCGGCGCGTTGCCCCGAGCTCTTCGACCCGGCGCTCACGCTGCTCGGGCAAGCGCAGGAAAAGTGGCTGCACGAGGGGCTCGCGGCCTCCCGCGCGCGCTGGAACGTGATCGCGCAGCAGACCCTGATGGCGCAGATGGACCGCATGCCTGGAGAGGGGCAATCGTTCTGGACCGACGGCTGGGACGGGTATCCGGCGGCGCGCGCGCGGCTGCTGCGCAGCGTCGCTGAAAGCAGGGTCGCCAATCCGCTGGTGATCGGCGGTGATGTGCACATGTTCATTGCCGCCGACCTGAAGACGGACTTCAACGACCCCGCCGCGCCCGTGGTGGCGACCGAGTTTGTCGGAAGCTCCATCACCTCGCAGGGCCCGTCGATGAAGCAGACGCAGGCCTGGATGGAGGAAAACCCGCACATCCGTTTCGCGAACGGCACGCGCCGCGGCTACGGCGTGCTCGAGCTCGCGCCGAAGCACTGCGTCACCCGCTTCCGTACGGTAGGCGACGTCACCGATCCCAACTCACCGGTGCGCACGCTTGCCAGCTGGACCGTGGAAGACGGCCGGCCCGGCGCCCAACGCG
Organism: Gammaproteobacteria bacterium; assembly: GCA_041497655.1. Classification (GTDB taxonomy): domain Bacteria; phylum Pseudomonadota; class Gammaproteobacteria; order Burkholderiales; family SG8-41; genus SG8-41. The sequence continues at coordinate 3,233 of JBGQGU010000063.1, read as the reverse complement.
GCGCGTGAGGCGCAGGGCAGCCGCGCAAGGCCGCCCGTTTTTGCCGCCTGTTTGATCTACCGCAAACCCCTCCCTGCGGTGCGGGATTACATTGAGCGCCGTGAGTACCCGCCGCGGGCAGCGCATGCTGCATCGCAAGGTCGGGGGAGGAGGTTTGTGTTCCAGATCCGCCTGCACGGACGCGGGGGCCAGGGCGTGGTGACTGGCGCGGAAATGCTTTCCGTCGCCGCGTTTTTGCAAGGACGGCACGCGCAGGCCTTTCCCAGTTTCGGCTCGGAGCGCACCGGCGCACCAGTGGTCGCGTTTTGCCGCATCGACGACAAGGAGATCCGGCTGCGCGAGCCGATCATGGAGCCGGACGCGCTCATCATCCAGGACCCCACTTTGCTCCACCAGGTGGAGGTATTCAGCGGGCTGAAGCACCTCGATGGCTACATCCTCATCAATACGTCGCGCGGCTTCGATGAGCTCGGCATCGGCGAGTTCGTCTCCAACTTCCGGCCCGAGCGGCTGTGCGCCGTGCCCGCGACCGAGCTCGCCCTGAAGCACTTCGGGCGCCCGTTGCCGAACGCGGCGCTCCTCGGCGGCTTTGCGGCCGTGACCGGCCTGCTCGGCCTCGACTCGGTCGCCGCGGCGATCCGCGACAAGTTTTCGGGCAAGGTCGCGGAAGGCAACGTCGCCGCCGCCACGGCGGCCTACGAAATCGTCAAGCAGGAGATGATGGAGACAGCGCACCATGCTCAAGCAGATTGAAGGCTCGTTAGGCGTCGCGGAAGCGGTGGCGCTGTGCCGCCCGGAGGTGATCTGCGCCTATCCGATCTCGCCGCAGACCCACATCGTCGAGGCCCTCGGCGAGATGGTGAAATCAGGCGCGTTGAGCCCCTGCGAGTTCATCAACGTCGAGTCCGAGTTCGCGGCGATGAGCGTCGCGATCGGCGCCTCGGCGACCGGCGCGCGCGCCTACACCGCCACCGCGAGCCAGGGCCTGCTCTACATGGTCGAGGCGGTGTTCAACGCCGCAGGGCTCGGGCTGCCCATCGTCATGACGGTGGCGAACCGCGCGATCGGCGCGCCCATCAACATCTGGAACGATCACAGCGACGCCATGTCGCAGCGCGACTGCGGCTGGATCCAGCTCTTCGCCGAGAACAACCAGGAGGCGCTCGACCTGCACATCCAGGCCTTCCGCCTGGGCGAGGAACTGTCGCTGCCGGTGATGGTGTGCATGGACGGCTTCATCCTCACGCACGCCTACGAGCGGCTGAACCTGCCGACCCGCGAACAGGTGGACGCCTATCTCCCGCCCTACGAGCCGCGGCAGGTGCTCGACCCGAAGGAGCCGGTGTCGATCGGCGCGATGGTGGGGCCCGAGGCTTTCACCGAGGTCCGCTACCTCGCGCACGCGAAGCAGATGCAGGCGCTGGAGCTGATCCCCCGGCACGCGGTGGAGTTCCGGCAGATCTTCGGCCGCGACACGGGCGGGCTGGTGCGCGCGTACCGCACCGAGGACGCCGAGACCATCGTGGTAGCGCTCGGCTCGGTGCTTGGCACCATCAAGGACACCGTCGACGAGATGCGCGACCAGGGTCACCGGATCGGGGTGCTTGGCATCGTTTCATTCCGCCCGTTCCCGCTCGCCGAGGTGCGCCGGATCCTGCAGCACGCGGAGCGCGTCGTGGTCCTGGAAAAGAGCGTCGCGGTCGGCATCGGCGGCATCCTTTCAGCCAACGTCCGCATGGCGCTCTCCGGCGTGCAGTTGCACGGCTACACGGTGATCGCGGGCCTCGGCGGCCGCCCGATCACGCGCAAATCGCTGCACAAGCTCTTCCGCGAGGCGGAACGGGACGAGCTGCAGCCGCTGACCTTCCTCGACCTCGACTGGAACATCGTCAACCGCGTGCTCGAGCGCGAGAAGCAGCAGCGCCGCTCCGGTCCGATCGCCGAGAACATCCTGCGCGACGTCGGGGTGGTCGCGGCCCGGGTCGCGTAAGAGTCCTCACCATGTCGTTCCAACCCATCAAGTTCTACCAGACCGGCACCTTCACCGTCGGCAACCGGCTGCTCGACCCGGGCGAGCGCTCGGTGCAGGCCAACATGCAGCGCACCAATTCGCTCAACTCAGGCCACCGCGCGTGCCAGGGCTGCGGCGAGGCGCTCGGCGCGCGTTATGCGATCGATGCCGCAATGAACGCTACCCGCAACCAGCTGATCGCGGCCAACGCCACCGGTTGCCTGGAGGTGTTTTCCACGCCCTATCCCGAGACTTCGTGGCAGATCCCGTGGATCCACAGCCTGTTCGGCAATACCGCCGCGGTCGCCACCGGCATCGCCGCGGCGCTGAGGATCAAAGGCCGCCACGACGTGCGGGTGATCGCGCAGGGCGGCGACGGCGGCACCACCGACATCGGATTTGGATGTTTGTCGGGCCTATTCGAGCGCAACGACGACGTGCTCTACATCTGCTACGACAACGAAGCCTACATGAACACCGGCGTGCAGCGTTCCTCGGCGACGCCACCCGCGGCGCGCACCGCGACCACCATGCCTGTGGGTCCCGAGCCCGGGAACGGTTTCGGCCAAGGCAAGAACCTGCCGCTGATCGCCATCGCCCACGGGATCCCGTATGTTGCGACGGCGACCGTCGCGGAATTGCGCGATCTCGAGGCCAAGGTCCGGCGCGCGATGGAGATCCGCGGCGCGCGCTACATCCATATCTTCGTGCCCTGCCCGCTCGGCTGGGGCCACGAGGCGCACGACACGCTCCGCATCTCGCGGCTCGCCAAGGAGACCGGGCTGTTCCCCGTGTTCGAGGCCGAAAACGGCGAGATCACGAGCGTCTCCAAGATCCGCCGCAAGCTACCGGTGGAGGATTACCTTCGCCCGCAGAAGCGGTTCGCCCACCTTTTCGGCGATCCCCCGCGCCCGGACACCATCGCGCGCATCCAGGCGCTCGCCGACCGCAACATCCGCAAGTTCGGCTTGCTCGAGGACGGCGTGCACTGATGGAGAAGCCCTTCGCCATCACGCTCGACGTCGGTTCCTCGCTCGCCAACCGGACGGGATCCTGGCGCACCAGCCGCCCGCTCTACGTCGACCGCCTGCCTCCGTGCAATGACGCCTGTCCCGCCGGCGAGAACATCCAGGGCTGGCTGTATCAGGCCGAGTCCGGCGACTACGAAGCCGCCTGGCGCACGCTCGCGCGGGACAATCCGCTGCCCGCCGTCATGGGTCGG
>JBGQGU010000062.1:0-10291 GCA_041497655.1 Gammaproteobacteria bacterium | reverse complement strand
CTTCGTCGAGCAGCGCTATCCGGGCTTCGCCAAGGAGATCGAGGTCAAGCGCCAGCGCGTGATCGCGGCGCTCACCGAGGAGCAGAAACAGCAAAAACACTAGACCGCCAGGAAGGCAGCGCCCCATGAGAACGATCGCCATCGAAGAGCACTTCATTACGCCGATGTACCGCGAGAAGGTGTCGGCGAATGAATTCCGCAATTTCTACCTCAAGTCCCGCAGCGAGCAGCTCGGACACGATATCGTCGAGGAGAACCTGGACCTCGGCGCGAACCGCCTCGCGCACATGAACGCAGCCGGCGTCGACGTGCAAGTGTTGTCTTTCGGCTCCCCCGGACCGCAGCCGTTCGATCCACAGACGGCGATCGCGCTCGCGCGCGACGCGAACGATCGGATGTACGAAGCCGTCACCACTCATCCGACGCGCTTCGCCGCGTTCGCCGCACTACCCACGCCGGATCCGAAGGCGGCTGCCGACGAGCTCGAGCGCTGCGTGAAGCAACTCGGCTTCAAGGGCGCCATGATCCACGGGCACACCGGCGGCAGCTTTCTGGATGAGCGAAAGTTCTGGGTGATCTTCGAGCGCGCCGAGGCCCTGGACGTGCCGATCTACGTCCACCCGGCGCTGCCGCATCCCGATGCCGTGAAAGCGTATTTCGACGGCTACGAGGATCTGGCGCGGGCCGGATGGGGCTTCATGATCGACACGAGCTGCCACTTCCTGCGCATCCTGTTCTCCGGCGCGTTCGACGCCTTTCCGCGCCTGAAGATCATTCTCGGCCATCTCGGCGAGGGGCTGCCGTTCGCGATGCACCGCCTGCAGGAGCACACGTGGCGCGCCGCGCAGCGCCGCGGCCTGAAGAAGACCCCACTCGAATACATCCGGGACAATCTGCTGGTCACCACGAGCGGAAACTGGTACGAGCCGGCTTTCGTCTGCACGCTGCTCGCGCTCGGCGCCGACAACATTCTGTTCGCGATCGACTGGCCGTACGAGTCCAACAAGACAGGCATCGAATGGCTGACAAGGATTTCGCTCAGCGATTTCGACCGCGAAAAGATCGCCCATCTCAACGCCGAACGCATCCTGCGCATCGCATCCTAGGAGTTTGTCGGACTGAGCTTCGACAAACTCCTTATGCAAAACCGCCTGCACGAAAATCGAGGCAAAATGCAATGAAAACTTCATTTCGAGCCTGCTCGTCCACCCTTCGGAGGCCAATAAGGGTCGCTATCCGGGGTTTCATTCGAAATCCGCAGGCGGTTTTGCTGTTAGCAGCCTGTCGGACACCTAAGCCCGACAGGCTGCTAGGGAGGTCCTGGCCATGAAACGGTTCGCGCTGTGCAGGGTTCTCGCCGTCGCGCTCATCGGCCTGCCGGCCACCGCTCAGGCCCAGCAGTTCCCGGCCGGCCCGATCAATCTCGTGATTCCGCTCGCCCCGGGAGACGCCGCTGACATTGCCGCGCGCGCCATGGGCGAGGAGATTTCGAGGCTTCTGAAAACGCCAGTGGTCGCAATCAATCGCCCGGGTGCCGGCGGCGCGGTCGGCACGAATAACGTCGTCCAGGCCAGGAAAGACGGCCACACGATCCTGTTCGCTCAGAACAGCGCGCTCACCTTTCGCGCCGTTCTCGATCCCCGGTCGGTGACCTACGATCCGGTCCGGGATCTGGTGCCGCTCGGCATCGCCTCACGCACGCCGAGCATACTCGTCGTGCGCAGCGACGCACCGTACAGGAATTTCGCGGAGTTCATCGAATACTCGAAGAAGAGTCCGGGCCAGGCGCGCATAGGTCACCCTGGCGCCGGCTCGGTCGGTGACTTCAGTGTGCAATTGATCAGCGCGCTCACCGGGGCCGAGCTCGTGTCGATTCCCTATACCGGCGCGGCCCCTGCGATAGCCGCATTGCGCGGCGGTCATATCGAAGGCGTCGTGCTGGCGCTCGGCGCGCTGAGCAGCCACATCAAGTCAGGGGCGCTCCGCGGTCTCGTCGCTTCGAGCCGGTTTCCCGAGTTCACCGACGTACCGACGATGCGCGAGCTCGGCTATCGCGAAGACCTGTTCGGCGTCTGGTTAAGCTTTCTCGCGCCGGCAGGGATCCCGGAGGACGCGAGGAAGGCCCTCGTCAGCGCGATCGAGCAAGCGGTCGTGGCACCCGCCATCACGGAAAGAATGCTGCCGCTCGGCATTTTGCAAAGCTACGCGGCACCCGAGCAGATGGCGGCCGAGATTCGCGACGAGTTCAAGCGGGTGAGCGAGATGGCCAAAAAGACCGGGTTGGTGAAATGACGCCGTCGGCCGTGGCGGCTACTTTCCGGTTCTTGACTCGCGGCGCGCGGCTTCCTGCACGCCGACAAAGCTGTGGTCACAGAAGCCGGGGTCGGAGCTGCTTTTCAAGGCCTCGTACACCGCATCGGGATCGGTCAGCACGCGCGAGTCGAAGTGCCGTGACTGCATCGCGCCGTAGGTGACGCACATGCCGCGCTTGTCGTGGTCGATGCAGCCGTAGACCGTCGTGAGGACGTACATTCCCGCCACCGCGTCTATAAAGTGCAGGTACTTGCCAGTGCGCGCCACGCGCACCTCGTGCGCGCCCGCCGTGCGCGTGGTGATCTGCCGCGCGTGGTCTCCCTCGATGCCCTGGAAATGCGTGAGCGTGTCGGCGCGCCCTTCCACCAGCACCAGGTCGCCGGTCGCGCGATCTTCCTGGTAAGCCTTGTAGAACGCGCAGTGGACGTACCTGGATTGCACCAAGTTGTCGAAGGCGGTGGTTTGCGCGTGAGCCGGGCCGGCAAGAAGCAGTGCGATCAGTGCGGTCGAGCGGTTCAAGACGGGGCCTTTTTTTGGAGCAGTTTGCCCGCTCCGCGCGGGCCTGTCCAACATTCTTGACACTTTCCGCTGCCAATCGCTACGCTCAATGCAACAAATTAAATTGCGACGGGTCGAGTCTCACCGTCAACGAAACACACTTAGCAGATAAACCTCATGAAACACTTTATGCGAGCACCAAGACTGCTCGACAGAGTAGATTTCCCGGAAAGCCGCATCCTGCCTTGCTTTGCCGGTTTGCTCGTTCCATCAGGTAGCGTTCGACAGGCGCGGAGAGGCCATGGGGTCAACATCAAAATATGTTGTACGAACGTTGGGACCTGCCCCATGACTGGAAGGTGTCTCATAAATCCCCTCTCCCCGCTGCCGCTGGGCGAGGGAGCATTCTTAAGATAGCCTCTGGTGAATTGTGACGAGTCGTTATAACGACCTCGGGCAACCGGTCGGCTTCCCGGTCCCGGGCTGGAAAGAGCCGCCGCGGCCGCCGCGCACGGCGCTGGCCGGCCGCTACTGCCGCGTCGAGCCGCTCGACCCGGCCCGCCATGCAGACGACCTGTTTCGCGCCAACGCGCTGGATGCGACGGGCCGCAATTGGACCTATATGTCCTACGGCCCCTTCGACACGCTTGAAGCCTACCGGGCGTGGATACGGTCGTACTGCCCCGGCGACGACCCCCTCTTTCACGCGATCGTGGATAACGCGAGCGGCCGGGCAGTCGGCGTGGCGAGCTACATGCGGATAGACCCCAGGAACGGCTCGATCGAGGTGGGCCACATCAACTATTCACCGCTTCTGCAGCGCAAGCCGGCCGCGACCGAGACGATGTACCTCATGATGAAGCGCGCCTTCGAGCTCGGCTACCGGCGCTATGAATGGAAGTGCGATGCGCTGAATGCGCCTTCGCGCGCGGCCGCGCAGCGGCTCGGATTTTCATTCGAGGGCGTGTTCCGGCAGGCAACGATTTACAAGGGCCGCAGCCGGGATACCGCATGGTATGCCGCGATCGACAGCGAGTGGCCGGAGCTGGAACGTGCTTTCCTGCGCTGGCTCGATCCGGCAAATTTCGACACGCAAGGAAATCAGCGCTTACGACTATCCGATTTGACGGGTCCGACACTGAAACAGCGTGGATGAGCGGGCCGGGCGTACCGCGATATGCGCGCTGATTTCCCAACTGGTTGATTTCGATAAGGAGGGAACCACATGCCTGCACGCAGACCTGAAGAGCTGGATCGCCTGTTTTCCGATGCGCTGAACGCGGGCAAACTCGATGCCCTCGCGGCGCTCTACGAATCGCAGGCCACTCTGACGCCGGAGCCCGGGAAAGTGGTGACCGGAACGAAGGCGATTCGCGAAGCGCTTGGCGCTTTCCTGGCCGGCAAGCCGAGGATTGTCCTGACGAACAAAATTCTCGCGCAGACTGGCGACATCGCACTGGTGACCGCCAAATGGGAGTTGTCCGGCACCGGAGCCGACGGCAAACCCTTCAAGATGAGCGGTCACAGCGCGGAGGTGTGTCGTCGGCAGCCAACCGGAGACTGGCTGTTCGTGATCGACACCCCTTGGGGGCTGGAGTGGGCCGCGTAGGTCCCTGGTCTGCCGTGATCCTGATGGCCCTGGGCGCGTGCGGCTACGCGGGCAGCGACGAGATCGATGCGGAGAGCGCTGCGATATTGACGCGTGTCCCGGTGGGCACTTCGTTCAAAAGCGTGCCGGCCGCGATGGGAGCGCTCGGGTTCTCTTGCACGACCGGCAGTAGGCAATTCACCGACGCGAAAGGAACGGTGCGTGACGTGGAACCGCATCTCGTGTGCGAACGGGAGCAAAGCGACTGGCTGATCTGCAGCAGGCGCACGCGGGCGATACTCATTCAACTGAACGGCCGGCTATCCAATGTCCTCGTCAACGTGGGCCGTTTCTGCACATAGTAATTGATAGAATATTTGATTCAGCCATGCCGCCGGAACTGACCAACGCCCCGCTCTTTCCCTTCGCCGTCCTGTTCGGGGTGCTCGGCGTCGTCCTGGTGGTCGCCGCGATCATCTCTTTCATCGAGCTGAGACTGCTGCAGTCCGCTTTCCGCCTGCTGGTCGGACTGCTCCTGCTCGCGCTTGGGACGCTGTCGGGCACGATCTCCGTCGGCATGATGGGCTATCGCGCGCTCACGCGCGAGGACGTGGCGGCGCGCATCGTGGTGAAGCCCGCCGGCCGGCAGCGCTTCATCGCCACGTTCCGCTTCCCGGACGGCCGCGAGGCCACTTATGAGCTCGCCGGGGACGAGATCTACGTGGACGCGCACATTCTCAAGTGGCACCCCTACGCGAACATGATCGGGTTGCACACGGCCTACGAGATCGACCGCGTGGCGGGGCGCTACCACGCCATCAAGGACGAGCGCGAAGCCGCGCGCACCGTGCATGCGCTCGCCCGCGACAAGCCGGTGGATTTGTATGCGCTGCGCCGGCGCCACGCGTTCCTCGCGCCGGCGTTCGACGCCGAATACGGCTCGGCGACCTTCGTCCCGGTGACGCGTCCCGCCGAGCTCGAGCTGCGGGTCTCCACCACCGGGCTGCTCATGCGCGAAGCAAAATCCGCTTCAAAAAAATGATGACAAGCCAATCAGGCCGGGTGTCTAATTAGCCGACAATTAGGAAGTTCACTATACGTTGGGCGGCAAGAATCCTGATGGCGTAAAATGTCGGCTGACTCCGAGGTGTTTATGAATTTCACGATCGAGCACGAACGCGAAGAAGACGGCCGCTGGCTCGCGGAAGTCCCTGAGCTACCGGGGGTTCTTGCTTACGGCGCCACGGCCAAAAAGGCTATGGCTAAAGCCGAGGCCTTGGCGTTGCGCGTACTGGCTGAGCGCCTCGAACATAACGAAGCCGGACCTCAGTCCATCTCGATCGCGGTCCCGGCCGCATGACCTCATGGCCTTCGTCGTAGGCCCGCCGTGTACTTGCCGCACTGTTCCGGATTGGCTGGACCCTTAAGCGCCAGTCCGGGTCACACAAGACGCTCTCCCGCCCTGGTTGGCCTGATTTCGTCTTCGCCTTTCACGACGGCGAGGAGATCGGTCCTCGAATGCTCGCCCGCATCACCAAGCGCACGGGGCTGAAGCCCGAGGATCTATGAACGTCAGTGGTTCTTGCCACCCAACCGTGCCGTCGAAACCGACGCGCTGGAAGCGGCGCGCGGTTCACGGCGGACGTTAGAGGGCTATCTGTCGGTACAAGGATCGAATTATGCGTCCCCGACTAGGGCTCGAACACCCGCTATTGCTAATATCACATAAGTAGCGTTACCGAATGTTTAGAATTGGACAGATCGTCTATAGAGGAGAACAAATGAAGATTCGCATATCCGCTTTTTGGGTCCGGGCACTCGCGCTTGGTGCACTGCTCACGGTTTCGCCGTTGTCTTTTGCAGCTGAAACCTCGGGCAACAAGACCACGGCAAAGGACGTTTCCAGGAAAGTCGACGAGGCCGGCCAGGCGATCAAGAATTACACGGTGGCGCAGCGAGACGAGGCCATCAAGAAGGCCAAGGCCGCGCTCGATGATCTGGATGTGCGCATCGGCCGCATGGAAAGGAAACTGGACAACGAGTGGGATCGGATGGATCAGGCCGCCCGCAAGAAGACCCGGGCGACGCTGAACGCTCTGCGCAGGGAACGCAACGAGGCGGCCGAATGGTACGGCGGACTCAAGCACAGCTCCGCGGAAGCATGGGAGCAGGTCAAGGCCGGTTTCGTGAAAAGCTACGAAGTGCTGAAGGAATCCTTCACCAAGGCAGTAAAGGAGTTCTAGCCAACGTCGGGTGACAGCAAGACAGCCTGCGAAAGTGGGCCCTACGGGTGAGCCATATAGCGAGTCAATGCTTCTCACCGTAGTCAACAGGGTGTTGAAAAACTCGCGTCGCGCCCGCCTTCGCGGGAATGACGATTTTCGTGAGCGCGGCGCGTTTTTCAACGGGCTGCTAACCGCCGGTTGCAGCCCGACGCGCGGCTCGCGGGCCGCGCGCGGCCGACCCGGGACGTTAGCGTTCGCGACGGAACTAAAAGGAGGCGGCTATGAGACGAACAGCTTTCATGTCGGCGGTGACTTTGGTATTTGGAATTGCGGTCGGGGTCGTCGGACCGCAAAACCTGTATGCCCAGCAGGCGCCCGACCCGCGCGTCGCGGACCTCGTCCAGACCGGTAGGATTCGAGTGGGGCTGGGCGTAGTGGCTCCCCACTGGGCCATCAAGGACCCGGTGACTGGCGAGTTACGGGGCGTGGCAGTGGACCTCGCTCGCGCACTCGCAGCGCGCCTCGGGATTGAGTTCGTGCCGGTCGAATATCCGAGCCCTTCCAGGGTCCCCGACGGCCTAAAGGTGGGCGCGTGGGACGTAGGATTCCTAGGGATCGACCCGTCGCGGGCCACTGTCGTGGACTTCGCTCCCCCGCATATGCAAGTAGACGCCACCTATTTGGTGCCGGCAGACTCGTCGATCCGCAGCATTGCCGACGCGGACCAACCGGGGGTTCGCATCGCGGTCGCGAGCAAAGGGGTCGAGGAGATCGTATTGAGCCGCATGATAAAGCGAGCTGAATTACGGGGCGTCGAGACTATAAGTGCCGGCTTCGAGCTTCTGCGCGCCGGAAATGTCGACGTATTGGCAGCGCCCCGCCCAGCGCTTCTCCAATCTTCGGCCCGGTTGCCCGGCTCTCGCGTGCTGGAAGACCGCTTCCATGCCACGTTCGGAGCAATGGCGGTTCCGAAAGGCCAGGCTGGACGGCTTGCCTACATCAGCGAGTTCATCGAAGAGGCCAAGGCCTCGGGATTGGTGCAGCAGGCAATCGCGCGCGCCGGCGTGCGCGGAGTTCAGGTAGCACCCGCCGGAAATCCAAGCACTCGGTAAACGGGATCGTCGGCGCGGCCTGGGAATGAGAAACTCCTCTGCGTGCAAGCCGGTAGTGTTGCAACGGCAACGCTAACTCCAGGTCGGACGGACGGGCCGTCAGCGCAGCGAAACGCAACCGTCATCGCGGCCCGCCGTTCAACATAACGTTGATCCCCTTTTGAGTATTTCCGCGTGTTGAACGGCGGTCTATCCGTCCGTTCGAACACGCGCGGCCTCTGAATCTTAGTCGGCAAGCAATCGCGGTGATCGCATGGGCCGCTTACGCGCAGCCTCCGACGGGCGATAGGCAAGGATCCAGTACTTCTGTGTCGGCTACCTTGCACGCAGCCTCCGAACGGCTTGTGGCAATAATCCAGATCTGTGCAGTCGGCTACATTGCGCGTCTCCGCGGTCGCATCCCCGCAAACGGGGCCCCTGCTCATCGCTGCGACGCGTCCTCCTTGGTCGCACCCGCAAGCGGGCACCTGCTCCACGCTCAGGCATGCCCTCCTTGGTCGCATCCCCGCAAGCGGGGCCCCTGCTCCACGCTCCGGCGCGCGCCAAACCGGCGCGCTGCGTCCGGCTTCAACGTCACTTGAAATTGGCGACGCCGCGCGCCGCTCCTGTCAGCTCGAGAATGTGCAGCCCGGTGTTGGCGCGGTCGACGACGTAAATGTAGCCGCGGTCGTCCACTTCGACGTTGTTCGACTGGATCGCGACCTTGCAGCGCGCGCCCTGCGGCGTCTTCACGCAGCGCTGCACCGTGTTGTCGGTGATGGCCGGAATGAAGTGGCCGATCTCCTTCAAGCGATACGGGTCGCGGATGTCGATCGCGCGCACGCCGGCGTTGAACCAGGTGACGAACAGCACGCGCTTCGCGTACATCGGCGGCTGGTTCTCGTTAGAGGAGTGGGCGCCGAAGCGTCCGCCGCGCGCGCAGAAATCCCCTTTCTCCTCCGACACGTCGAAGTTCGCCACCGGGAACGGTGTCGCCTCGTTCGTCACGTCCACCACGTAGACGAGCTGCCGCGCTTCCTCCGTGCACTCGTTCCGCAGTGACTCGTTCACGATGAACACGAAATCCCGCTTCTTCCCTTTCGCGTCCTTGGCGAACTGCGCCACGTCCATGCCGAGGATCGGCAGCGTGGTGTGCGCGCCGCTGAAGGGACCCAATTCGAACCGGGCGATCTGCGGATAGAGGAGGTTCTCGGGGGTCGGTTCCTTCGGGCCCTTGAGCAGCTTTTCGCGATCCACTATCTGCAGCACGCCATTGGAATTGGTGCCGTAGCCGAAATAGATACGGTTGCCCTTAGGTCCGGTCGAGATCGGGCCGTGCACCGTGATGGGCGCCGGGCCGGTTGCCCCGGGCTGATGACCCACCAAGCCGAAGTTTCGGATCAGCGCCGGCTTCGCGGGGTTGGACAGATCGTAAACCTGCGTCATGCGCGTCGTGCGCCAGTCCGGCAACCCCGATATGAGGTAGGCGATGCCGGTGTCGCACTCCCACCAGTTCTTGTGCGTGCCTTTCAGCCCCTTGATTATCGTGGTCAGCAGCGCCGGCTTCTCGGGGACGGTGACGTCCCAGATCTCGTGTCCCTTGTTGCCGAAGGTGCGCAGCAGGTAGCGCTTGGCCGGATCGCCTTTTGGCAGGGCCTTGCCGTCGCATATCCTCACCATCTGCGCGGCGCCCGCTTCGCCTTCCCCCTCGTCGCCGGGGATGTGGGCGAGATACTTCGGCTGCCTCGGATCGGTCACGTCGACGATCGAAGTGCCGTTGTTCTCCTTGTTTCCGGTCAGGGAATTGACCTGCGCGCCACCGTGATGCCCGATATACGCGATCCAGCGGTTGCCCTGCTGGTGAATCACCGGCTGGTAGGCGGTGCGCGCCTGCAGGTCGTGATGGCCGACGAGCTGCATGTTCTGCGCTTCGACCTGGCGCGGATCGCGCGTTCCCTGCGTGCCCGCCGTCTGGCACCCCGTGAGCAATACCGACGCAACCACCCCCGCGAGCACGGGGGCCCGCACCTTCGGAATCGAGATCATCGTGCTGTCCCCCCCTTTTGAATGACATCCCAATAACATCGGACGCGCGCAGCGCTTTCCCCGGAAGCGCAGACTTATTGTTATGACGCGACCGGCCAATTTATTCTACTCCCGCGCGCGGCGGCGCCATGCCGTCGCGCAGCGATCGGGCATCGAAGTCCACACTATGTGACGGGCCCGAGCGATCTTCCCCCCTTCCCCCTCATCCTTCCGCCTTGCGCCTCAACGATTCCCCTCATCCCTCAATCAAAGCCGTCGGGTCATTCTTCAGCCCTCCAGCGGAACGCCATGACGCCGCACAGGCGAAGCCGCGGCCGGGCATTCCGGCTAGAATAGCCCGGCCAAACCAACCCCTGGGAGGATCGCCAATGTCCGTTTCGATGTACCCCATTTCCGTGCCCGTCTTCGTGAAGCACCTGAACGGCCTCGCGGGATGCCTCAAGAAAGCACAGTCATACTATGCCGAGAAGAAGTACGACGAAGCCTCGCTGATGCACTACCGGTTCTATCCCGACATGTTCAGCTTCGCG
>JBGQGU010000061.1:0-10312 GCA_041497655.1 Gammaproteobacteria bacterium | reverse complement strand
GTCCTCGAACAACACGTTGTCCCGGAACAGATCGGCGTGGATCGACCCACGCGGCAATCCCTGGAGGCGGAATTGCGACTGGAATCGCACCTCCCGGCGCAATAGTGCGGCGTCCTTCGCGCCGAGGTACGGCACGATCCGGGGCAGCACCAACGTCCACCACTTCGGCCCGCGCGGATTGTCGATCCTTCCGGCGTACGAAGCGCCGGCCACGTGGATATTGGCGAGCATCGCCCCGGCCTGGGCGCATTGACCTCCAGTCGGCGTGGCAACGTCCCTGCCGGGGAGAAAGCTCACCAGGGCGGCCGGCTTGCCGTTCAGTCGGCCGAGCAGCCTGCCCGCCCGGCTTGCGATCGGCCGGGGGCAGGGGATGCCGTGGCCCGACAAGTGGGCCATCAGCCGGAGATAGTACGGCAGATCCCGGGCCTTGAGCTTCTCGAACAGGGTGAGGACGAAGCGGCCCTGGGCGGTGGTGACGAAGTAGTTGGTGTTCTCGATCCCGGCGGGTATGCCCTCGAAGCCGGAGAGGGTGCCGACGGAGTAGTTCTTGAGCCAGGCGCTGAGCTGTTCGCGGGTGACGGTGGTGAATACGGACATGTTCAGCTATCAGCCATCAGCGGTCAGCCGCCAGCTTAAACCATGACTGCCCTGCGACAAACTAGCTGAACGCTGATAGCTCGCAGCTGATCGCTAGAAGGTGAAAATCACCCACATCGGGGGCCGCAGGCCGCTGTCGTAGTTGTCGTAACGCACGAAGGCGCCGTTGCCCTGGTTGTCGACCAGGTAATAGGGCTTGCCGCTGGTGGGCGTGATCTTGATCATGTAGAGCTTGCCGCCGATGCGGAACTCCTCGACAGTGTCGGTGCCGCGCTTGAGGATCGTCACCTGCGGCTCGAGCGCTGGATCGAACTCGTAGCCCGGCGGTGGTGGTGGCGGCTCCGGCAACGGCTGCAGCGCGGGCGGCTTCCCCTGCTGGGCCGCCACCGGCAGCGCCGCCGCGAGCAGCAAGGCGACGATGAGTGTACGAATGGACATCGACCATTCCCGGTTTGAGCGCACGTTGAACGGCGGTCTGCCGTCCGTTCGAACGGGCGCAGTTAAGGCGGCGCCACCGGCGTCCGCTCTTAACAGTAATTATGGGGGCTCTGCCGCCCGATTAAAAGCAGGACCCCGCGCGCTGTCGCGGCGTCGAATTCTGACATAATCGGCGCACCGCCCACCCACTGCCGGAGATCATGAAGACGCTGCTGCTGGTAGACGGCTCGTCGTACCTCTACCGCGCTTTTCACGCGCTGCCGGACTTGCGCGGCCCGAGAGGCGAGCCCACCGGGGCGATCCATGGCGTGCTCAACATGCTGCGCCGGCTGCTCAAGGAGGTGCCGGCCGACTATATCGCCTGTGTATTCGATGCAAGAGGCAAGACCTTCCGCGACGAGATGTACGCCGACTACAAGGCGAAGCGCCCGCCGATGCCGGACGACCTCGCGGTGCAGATCGCGCCGCTCAAGGAGGCGATCGTCGCGCTGGGCTGGCCGCTGCTCGAGATCGGGGGCGTGGAGGCCGACGACGTGATCGGCACGCTCGCGCGGGAAGCTGGGCAGGCGGGCATGAAGGTCGTCATCTCCACCGGCGACAAGGACATCGCGCAGCTGGTCAATCCGCATGTCACGCTGGTCAACACGATGTCGAACGAGGTGCTCGATATTGCCGGCGTGGAGAAGAAGTTCGGGGTAGGGCCGGAGCGCATCATCGACTACCTGACGCTGGTCGGCGACAGCGTGGACAACGTGCCGGGTGTGGAGAAGGTGGGTCCGAAGACGGCGGTCAAGTGGCTTTCCCAGTACGGCACGCTCGACAGCGTCGTCAGGCACGCGCCGGAAATCGGCGGCGTGGTGGGGGAAAATCTGCGCAAGAGTCTCGACTGGCTGCCACGGGCGCGCGAGCTGTTGACCATTAAGTGCGACGTCGGGCTGCCGGTGAAGCTGCGCGACCTCGCCCAGCGGCAGCCCGACACTGCGAAGCTGGCGGATTTGTTCGACCGCTTTGGCCTCAAGTCGTTCAGGCGCGAGTTGGAGGGCGCACCGGCGGTGGCGGAAGAACCGCCAACGCGCGCCCCTCAACTCGCGCCCGACCCGTCAGTCATCAGCCGTCAGCCGTCAGCCGTCAGCTGTCAGTTGTCGCGCAACTACGAGACGGTCCTCACCGAGGAGCAACTCGACGCGTGGATGAAGAGAATCGAGAAGGCGGAGTTGGTCGCCTTCGATACCGAGACGACCAGCCTTGATCCCCTGAAGGCGGAACTGGTGGGGCTGTCTTTCGCCGTCGAGGCGGGCGCGGCGGCCTATGTGCCGGTTGCGCATCGCTACGCCGGGTCGCCGCCACAGCTCGCGCGCGATGCGGTCTTGGGACGAATGAAGCCCTGGCTGGAGGATGCGGGGCGCGCGAAGCTATGCCAGAACGCCAAGTACGACACGCACGTGCTCGCCAACCAGGGCGTGCGGCTCGCAGGCGTCGCGCACGACACGCTGCTGCAATCGTACGTGCTGGAAAGCCACCAGCGCCACGACATGGACAGCCTCGCGGAGCGCCACCTCGGGCTGAAGACCATTACCTACGACGAGGTGACGGGCAAGGGTGCGGGCCGCATCGGCTTCGAGCAGGTTGCGATCGAGCGCGCCACGGAGTATGCGGCCGAAGACGCAGACGTTACGTTGCAGCTGCACCAGGCGCTATACCCGCAGATCCAGTCCGACGAGAAGCTTGCGCGCATCTACCGGGAAGTGGAGATGCCGCTACTCCTGGTGCTATTCAATATGGAGCGCCACGGGGTATTGCTCGACACGGAGCTGCTGCGGAAGCTGTCACGCGAGTTCGGCGACAAGATGGCGGAGATCGAGGCCAGGGCGCACGTTGAGGCCGGTCAGCCTTTCAACCTGAATTCGCCGAAGCAGATCCAGGAGATCCTGTTCGAGAAGCAGGGGTTGAAGCCGGTGCGGAAAACGCCCGGCGGCGCGCCTTCCACCGACGAGGACGCGCTGCAGGAACTTGCGCTTGACCATCCGCTGCCGCAGCTCATTCTCGACTACCGCGCGCTGACCAAGCTCAAGTCCACTTATACCGACAAGCTGCCGGAGTCGATCAATCCGCGCACGGGACGCGTGCACACCAACTACGGGCAGGCGGTGGCGGTGACGGGGCGGCTGGCGAGCAACGACCCTAACCTGCAGAACATCCCGATCCGCACTGCCGAGGGGCGCCGGATACGGGAAGCATTCATTGCTCCGCCGGGAAGCCACATTGTTTCGGCCGACTACTCGCAGATCGAGCTGCGGATCATGGCCCACATCTCGCAGGACGCGAGCCTGCTCGCGGCGTTCGCCGCGGGCGAGGACATCCACAGCGCCACGGCGGCCGAGATCTTCGGCGTGAGCCCGAAGGCAGTGGGCGCGGAACAACGGCGCTACGCCAAGGTCATCAACTTCGGCCTGATCTACGGCATGTCGGCGTTCGGTCTGGCGCGGCAGCTTGGGCTGGAGCGCGCGGCGGCGGGCCAGTACATGGACCGCTACTTTGCGCGCTATCCCGGAGTGGCGGATTACATGAAGCGCACGCGGGAGGCGGCGCGCGAGACCGGATACGTCGAAACGGCATTCGGCCGCAGGCTGTGGTTGCCCGAGATCAAGAGCGGCAACCCCGCGCGCCGTCAGGGCGCGGAACGCGCGGCGATCAATGCGCCGATGCAGGGCACCGCAGCCGACTTGATCAAGATGGCAATGATCGCCGTAGACCGCTGGCTGGCGGAACGGCGCCTGAAGTCCCGCCTCATCATGCAGGTGCACGACGAGCTGGTCCTTGAAGTTCCGGATGCGGAGCTCGCCGAGGTCAAGCGCGAGTTGCCGAAGCTCATGAGCGGCGTCGCGAAGCTGTCCGTGCCGCTGGTGGTGGACGTGGGCGCCGGCCCCAACTGGGACAAGGCGCACTAAAGGCCGTGATTCGTGATTCGTGATTGGTGATTCGTGATGCGAGATGGGCGAACCGATGACCCTAATTGCTGAGTGTCGAGTTGGACGATTCACCGCTCACCGATTTATCGGAGGGCGCCGAAGACTTTCCTCACGATGTCGCTGGAAGCGCTGACTGGGTCCTTGCGGAACGCCTTTTCCTGCTCGCCGATCATGTAGTAGAGGCCATCGAGCGCCTTCTGGGTGACGTAGCGCTCGATGCTCGCCTGTTCCTCCTTCACCAGGCCCAGCGCGGCGCCCTGGCCCGCAAGAGCGTTGTACTGCTGCGCGAGGCCGGCTTTATCGGTGGCCTTCTTCACGATCGGCAGAAAACGCTGGCCGAGCCGGGACCGGGTGGTGCGCTGGAAGTACTCGGTGGCCGCGGTGTCGCCGCCGGCGAGGATGCCTTTCGCGTCCTGCACGGACATCTTCTTCACCGCGTCCGTGAGCAGCTGCTTCGCTTCGGGCACTGCCGCCTCCGCCGCGCGGTTCATCGCCAGCACCAGATCGTCGGCCTCCTTCCTCATGCCGAAGGCGCGCAATCCGCGCTCGATTTTCTGCAGGGAAGGCGGCAGCGGGATCTTGACCCTGGGGTTGGCGAAAAACCCGTTCTCCACGCCGAGCTGGGCGACCGCCGCAGCGGAGCCGTCGTTCAGCGCCTGCCGGAGCCCTCTGACGGCGTCGGCGTTGCTCAAATCGGCGAGGCTCGCTGACGCCGCCTCGCCGATTAACAAAAATCCCATACAAAAAAGAAGACGGCACATGACGATCCGCTCCCCGAATCGGTGGGCCAAGGTGCTCTATGTTCCCCTGTTCAATCTAAAGTTTTTTCGCTTCGGCGAAAAAACTTTCGGCGTGGTAGCTGGAGCGCACCAGCGGCCCGCAGGCCGCGTGCATGAAGCCCATCTCGTGCGCCTGGCGCGCGAACTCGTCGAACGCGGCCGGCTCGACGTAGCGCGTCACCGGCAGGTGGTGCGCGGAAGGCTGCAAATACTGGCCGATCGTCAGCATGTCCACGTGGTGCGCGCGGAGGTCGCGCATCACTGCAAGGATCTCTTCATCGGTCTCTCCCAATCCCACCATCAGTCCCGACTTCGTGGGTAGCTGTCGAAACCGCGACTTGAAATCCTGCAATAGCTTCAGCGAGTTCCAGTAATCGGCTCCGGGACGCGCCTGGCGGTAGAGCCGCCGCACGGTCTCGAGATTGTGGTTCATGACATCGGGCGGCGACGCCGACAGCACGTCGAGCGCGACCTCGAGGCGCCCGCGGAAGTCCGGCACCAGCACCTCGATCCGGGTCTGCGGCGAAAGCCCGCGCACGGCGCGGATACAGTCGGCGAAGTGCCGCGCGCCGCCGTCGCGCAGATCATCCCGGTCCACGCTGGTGATGACCACGTAATTGAGCTTGAGCGCGGCGATGGTTTGGGCGAGATGGAGGGGCTCATCCGGGTCGGGCGGGAGCGGTTTGCCATGCGCCACGTCGCAAAACGGGCAGCGGCGGGTGCAGAGGTCGCCGAGGATCATGAAGGTCGCCGTGCCCTTGCCGAAGCACTCGCCGATGTTGGGGCAAGTCGCCTCCTCGCACACGGTATGCAGGCGGTGCTCGCGCAGGATGCGCTTGATCTCGCGAAAGCGCTCGCCGTTGCCCAGGCGTACCCTGATCCAGTCCGGCTTCGCGAGCGGCGCCGCCGGCACCACCTTGATCGGGATGCGCGCCGTCTTCAGCCGGCCTTTCTCTTTTTCTCCAACCGCGCTCATGACAGCCTCTTCAATACCGATCGGACGAGCTTCTCGCCCAGGAGTTCCGGCGCGTCGGCGATGCCGAGGCTGCGCGCCTGCGTCACTGCCAGCCCGGAATAACCGCAGGGGTCGATTGCACGGAAGGGAGTGAGATCCATGTCGGCGTTGAAGGCGAGCCCGTGGTAGCAGCAGCCGTTGCGGATGCGTAGCCCCAGCGCGGCGATCTTGGCGCCATCGACGTAGACCCCCGGCGCCTCGACTCGTGCCGCCGCGGCGACGCCGTAAGCGGCGAGCAAGTCTATCACTGAGAGCTCCAGCAACCGGACCAGCGGCCGCACCGCGAGCCCGCGGCGACGCAGGTCGAGCAGCGTATAGACCACAACCTGGCCGGGGCCGTGATAGGTGATCTGGCCGCCGCGGTCTGTCCTCACCACGGGTATGCCGTTCGCGACGCGCGGCAGATGTTCCGCCCGCCCCGCGACGCCGAGCGTGTAGACCGGCGGATGCTCGAGCAGCCAGATTTCATCGGCGGCGTCGGCAGCGCGCTCCGCGGTGAATTTCTGCATTGCGCGCCAAGCTGGCTCGTACTCGACGAGCCCCAGGCTGCGCACGCGCACTTCTGGAACAGGCGTGCGCCCGATGGCCGCGGCGTCGGTTGCTATGCTGGTTACGGTCATGGCGGTTCTGGCACGATAATTGTAACCGTAGCACAATGCCGCAACCTTTATGCGAGCGCCTCTACTCACTGGGCAAAAGCGACGATGAAGGAACTATCCTTGATGCTGGCTGCTGCGATGGTGGCGCTCGCATGTGCCATCGCCGTCGCGGCCGAAGCCACGGATAATTACGCCGCCGATCTCGGGCGCGTCTACGGCGGTTACCAGCGGATGCTCGCGATGAAGGAGGCGTGCGATTCGGCGGTCCCCGCCGCGCGCGCCGCCAACGACAAGGCGTTCGCGGCGTGGCAGGCGCAACACCGGATGCTGATCCAGGACCTGCAGCGGCGAGTCACGGCGATGATCCTCGCCGCGTCCACCGACAAGGACGATTACGTGCGCAACATCGGCCAGTACGAGGGCGCGATACTCCTGGAGCGGAAGGAGTACCGTGACACCCTGCTCGGGCTGGGAACGGAAGAACTACGCGACCAGTGCCAGCGCATGCCGGAGATGCTGAAGGGCCCGGGCGCGGACCTCGCCCAGGTCTATTCGTCCGAACTGGCGACCCTACGCAAGCGCAAGTAAGAGCGCCTAACTGTTACAATCGCGCCGGATTTCAACCGAAAGGAGGGACTCGATGGGCAAGGGCGACCAGCGCACGCGCCGCGGCAAGCTGGCCCGCGGCAGTTACGGCAAGACGCGACCGGGACGGCGCAAGAAAAAGAAAAAGGGCCCGGCGCCGCGATAGCATTCAGCAATCAGCTTTCAGCCGTCAGCTTGCAGCGAGGGCACCGGTTGGGCTGAATGCTGATAGCCGATAGCCGATAGCTGATGGCTGACAGCTGTTGCTACAGCACCATGACCACCATCGGGTGGTCGCACAGTTCGCCGTAGAGGCGGTCGAGCTGGTCGCGCGAGGTGGCGCGGATCACGCACGTGAGGCTCAGGTACCTGCCGCGCTTGCTCGACCTCATTTCCATGCTCGAGCCATCGAAGTCCGGCGCGTGGCGCCTGACGATCTCGAGTATCGCCTGCGCGAAACCCGCGCGCGTGTGCCCAAGGATCTTGATCGGAAAGTCGCAGGGGTAATCGGCGAGCGGCGTGTCGGCGATCATGCGGCCACCTCAGACACGCCATTACAATTGAGGAGACCGCGCTTCGGTGGCCCAGCGTCCTTCGCGGGTCCCATCCCCAGAAAATGGGGCGCGTCGAGGGGCGGAAGAGGGACCCTCTGGGATCTGACCCCCGGTGGCGCGCATGGATCGGCGGTGCGACGCGCCCATGATCGGCTCCACGGTCGCATCCCCGTAAACGGGGCCCCTGCTCCGCGATCCGCCGATCCCTGCTCCGCCGCTCATGCCGCATGCCTCATCACCTTGCGCTTGAATTCCTGGAAGGCCTGAAGGACCGTCCTGAACATGGGGCCGGGCCTGCCGTTGCCGACGGGCTTGCCGTCGAGCGTGGAGACGGCCAGCACCTCCTTGGTCGATGACGTCACCCAGAGCTCGTCGGCGCTCCTGACTTCGTGCTCGGGAATCGCGCGCAACTCGACCGTAATGCCGCTGGCCGCGGCCAGCTCGAGCACGACGTCGTAAGTGATGCCGGGGAGGATCAGGTGGTCTTTCGGCGGCGCGATCAGCTTGCCGTTCCTCACGACGAAGACGTTGCTTGCGGACGCCTCGGTCAGACAGCCGTCGCGGAACAGGATGACTTCAGCGGCGCCCGCGTCGACCGCGGACTGCCGCAGCAGGCAATTGGCGAGCAGCGACACCGATTTCACGTCGCATTTCAGCCACCGGTAATCGGTCGCCGTGATGCAGGGCACGCCCTTGTCGATCAACTCCCTTGCCGGCGTCACGAGGGGGCTCGACATCATGAACACGGTCGGTTTCCCCTCCTTCGGGAAGGCATGATCGCGCTTCGCCACCCCGCGCGTTACTTGCAGGTAGACCGACTGGTCCTCGCCGGCGTGGCGCGCGACGAGGTCGTGAATCAGCCGGGCCCATTCCGCGTCGGTCATGGGATTGCCGAGCCGGACCGCATCGAGACTGCGTTGCAGCCGCTGGAGGTGTTCCGGCAGACGGAAGGGGCGCCGCGAATAGACGGGGATGACCTCGTAGACCCCGTCGCCGAAGATGAAGCCGCGATCAAGCACTGAAACGCGTGCTTGATCAAGCGGCAGGAATTCTCCATTGAGATATGCCGATTCGCTCATGTGGGGCTCGCAGGTGATGAAATGGCCGAGGCCAGCGTCATTTCGGTCGCGGTTAGTCTACCCCTCATAAAATGCCGCTTGCGAGCGGCATTTTATCGGAACAGCAGCCGCAACGCGTCCCAGCCGCGCCCCAGAACACCCGCCACTGGCACGTTATCCAGCGCCACCACGGGGACGTCGCGGTACGGCCTGCCATCGAGCGTCAGCTTCAGCGTGCCGATACGCTGGCCGGCGCTGATCGGAGCGAACAGGGGCTGCATGCTCTCGATGCGGGCTTTCAGCTTCTCTCCCTGGCCTCGCGGCAGGGCGAGATGGAAGTCGGCGAGGAATCCCGCGCTCACGCTGCCGGACGCGCCCTTGTACACCTCCAGCGTGACCACCGGCTGCCTGCCGGAATAGAGGCGCACACCGTCGTAGGACTGGAAGCCGTGGTTGAGCAGCTTCTGGCTCTCGGCCGCGCGCGCCGACTCGCTCGCGGCGCCGAGCACCACAGAAATAAGCCGCCGCTCCCCGCGCCTGGCCGAGCTCACCAGGCAGTAGCCGGCGTTCTCGGTGTAACCGGTCTTCATGCCGTCCACCGTCGGATCGGCCCACAGCAGGCGGTTGCGGTTGGACTGCGTGATGTTGTTGTAGCGGTACTCCCGCTGTGAATAGAGCGGGTAGCGCCCGGGGAAATCGCGGATCACGGCCGCCGCAAGCTCGGCGAGGTCGCGCGCGGTGGAATAATGCTGCGGGTGCGGCAGCCCTGTCGAATTGACGAAGTGCGTGCCCTTCAGCCCCAGCCGCTGCGCTTCGCGGTTCATCATCACCACGAACGCCTCCTCGCTGCCGGCGATCGCCTCGGCGAGCGCGATGCAGGCGTCGTTGCCGGACTGCACGATCATGCCGTGGATCAGCTCCTCGATGGTAACCGGTTTCCTCGGCTCGACGAACATGCGCGAGCCTTCGGTGCGCCACGCGAACTCGGAGACGGGCACCACCTGGTCGGGACGGATCCGCCTCTGGTCGAGGGCTGCAAACGTGAGATAGGCCGTCATCAGCTTGGTGAGCGAGGCCGGCTCGACCCGTTCCTGCGGATTGCGTGCAGCCAGCGTCTGGCCGCTGTTGAAATCCAGCAGCAGGTAGGCCCTCGCCGCGATGGCGGGCGCGGCCGGGAGCGGGGGCGCGTCTTGCTGGGCGTGAAGGACGGAAGGGAAAACGGACAGCAGAAGAAGCGATATCGAACGCATGCGGCGGTGATTATAGCAAAGCGGATGCGTGCACCGTGATGCTATTGCACGATCGCGATCACGGGTGAAACAATTCGAACTTGCCAGGAGACCCCTGAATGACAAGCATACGACTCCACTCATTAAGGTTGGTGCTGATTGCGCTCATCGTGGCGGGTTGCGCCGTTCCCGCAGGCGAGGCGCAGGCGCAGCCCGTGACGGTCAAGGATGCCTGGGTGCGCGCCCCCGCCCCAGGACAGAAGGTCGCGGGGGCGTACATGGAGCTCGTAAGCCGCACCGACTTGGCGCTCACGGCCGTTGCGAGCCCCGCTGCCGCGAGCGCCGAGCTGCACAGCATGTCGGTGGAAGAGGGCGTGATGAGGATGCGCCCGGTCGCAAGGATCGAGCTGCCCCCGGGGAAACCGGTGAAGCTCGCTCCCGGCGGCTTGCACATCATGCTGATCGACGTCAAACAGCCGCTCAAGCCTG
>JBGQGU010000060.1:0-10399 GCA_041497655.1 Gammaproteobacteria bacterium | reverse complement strand
TTGCGCGCGACATCCAGGTAATTCCAGCGCGCGAGCGTTGGAAATTCTTCCCGAAGTGAATTCCAGTCTGGCGTAGTCACCCGCAGGTCCTTTCCTTATCGGGGGTGGTTGGGGAACCGTCAACGACGTCGACTCGCGAGTCCTCTGTAGTGGGTCATGGTCAGGAGTTTGTCGGACCAAAGTCCGACAAACTCCTATAGGGTCCCCGAAATGCCGCCGTCGAGGTTGATGCTGGTCCCGGTTACGTAGCTCGCCGCGTCCGACGCCAGGAAAGCGATCACGCTCGCGACCTCCTCCGCTTCACCGACGCGCCCGAGCGGGATGTCCCTGGCCGTCTGCCGGTAGTACTCCTCCGCGCTGATTCCCTGTTTCGTGTAGCGCCTCTCGTGCTGGCCCGACTTGATCTTGCCGATGCAAACGGTGTTCACCAGGATGTTGTCCGCCGCGTACTCCTTCGACAGCGCCTTGGTCATGGCGAGTCCCGCGGCGCGTGACACCGAGGTCGGCATGGATTCCGCGCCGGGCTGCTTGGCGCTCGAGATCGTGATGTTGATGATGCGGCCGCCGCCCTGCTTCTTCATGTGCGGCACGGCGAGCCGCGTGCAGCGGATCGCGCCAAACACCTTTAACTCGAGGTCCGCGCCCCACGTCTTGTCGTCCACCTCGAGAAACTTGCCGCGGGCGGACGTCCCGGCATTGTTGACGAGGATGTCGATGCGGCCGAAGCGCTCGATCACCGCCTTCATGAAGCGCTCGACGTCGGCGGCCTTGCTCATATCGGCGGCGACTGCGAGCGCGTCGGCGCCGCGTTTCCTGATCTCCACGGCTGTCTTGTCGAGCATCTCCTGCCGCCGCGCGCAAATGGCCACTTGCGCGCCTTCCTGCGCGAGCCTCAACGCGGTGGCGCGCCCGATGCCTTCCGTGCCGCCGGTCACCACGGCGACCTTGCCTTTCAGTCCCAGCTCCACAAGCCCCTCTCGATGGAGAAAGACCGGATTGTAGATCAAGCACGCTCACGAATGGACCCGGCTCGAATACTCGGTCGGCCTGAGTTGTTACGGTCCACCGCAACGGGAGCAGGGGCATCCGTGACGTTTTCCTATTTCCAAGCGCGCCGAAAGGCGTAGGATATGCACATGGGATTGCAGGAGTCACTTGGATGAATGCCTGGGTGGAGCGGGCGCGTGTAATGGCCGATTCGGCCGCCGGGATGACGATGGCCGTAGGCCGCAAGGCCTGCGCGGCCGTGTCGCTCGCGTGCCTTGGCGCGACGCTCGCCGTTGCCGCCGAACCTGCTCCCGGGTCCGCGCCGCCGGCCGGGGGCGCGCAGCAGGAATTCAGTGTCGACGCGCTCTCGGTCGTCAAGGTGCGCAGCAAGGTGGTGGCCAACGCGCGCACCTCCCGCAGCCTCGGCGCGCAGCGCGAGGGCACGGGGGTGGTGATCGACTCGGAAGGCCTGGTGCTCACCATCGGCTACCTGATCATCGAGGCCGAGACAGTCGAGCTGTCCACCGCCGACGGGCGCGCCTTCCCGGCCACCGTGATCGGCTACGACAACGCCAGCGGCTTCGGCCTGCTCAAGGCGCTGCGCCCGCTGCCGGTCAAGCCGGTCCAGTTCGGACACTCCGCGTCGATCGCGGAGCGCGAGATGGTGCTGATCGTGGGATTCGACGGCGTGGCGCCGGCCTACGTGGTGTCGCGCCGTCCCTTCGTCGGCTATTGGGAATACCTGCTCGACGAGGCGATCTACACCGCCCCCGCCACGGTCAACTGGAGCGGCGCGGCGCTGCTCAACCGCGAAGGCCGGCTTCTCGGCATCGGCTCGCTGGTGGTGGGCGACGCGATGGGAACGCGCACGCAGGTGCCGGGCAACATGTTCGTGCCGATCGACCTGCTGAAGCCGATGCTGGGTGACCTCATCGCCACCGGCAGGGGGTCCGGCAAGCCGCGTCCATGGCTCGGCATCAATACCCAGGAAGTGCATGGTAACGTGATCGTGACGCGCATCACGCCGGAGAGCCCCGCGGAAGAGGCCAGCTTGAGGACCGGTGACATCATCGTCGGCCTCGGCGGCCAGGCGATCAAGGGGCAGGCCGACTTCTACAACCGGCTCTGGTCGCATGGAGAGGCGGGGGTGGACATTCCTCTCGACGTGCTGCGCGGCGGACGCGTCGAAAACGTGACGGTCAAGTCGGTAGACCGTGAGCAGCACCTGCGGCCCAAGCCCACTTATTGAGGCAGTGTTGAGTTTTGAGTGTTGAATGTTGAGTGGTGCAGTGATCAGGCGCATCACCACGCGAACTCATCGCTAAACACTCAAGACTAAGCACTCAACACTGTTCCTCGCCGCTATACGGCGAGGAACTCGCGCACGGCGCGGACGCAGCGCTCCGGCGCGAGGAAGTGGATTCCGTAACGCCGAACTTCTCGATCGCGGCGGCCTGGTCCTTTTCGCCGATGGCGTAGGTGTCCACCGTCTGCTGCGCCATCTTCGCGGTCGTGTTGCAAGCCGTGATGGAGGAGATGCGTTGCGGCGCGAGGAGCGCCGCGGCCATCCCGACCGCGCCGCCGGTGGAATCCCCCACCCAGTGCACGCGACCGATGCCGAGATAGTCCATCAGGCCGAACGCATCGCGGGCGAGCTGCTCGATCTCGAATTCGTATCCGGGCGCGGGTTTGCCGCTCGCGCCGTAGCCGCGCGGGTCCATGCGCAGCACGCGGTAATCGCGCCCGAGGAGCGGCACCCACGCGCGCCAGAACTCGAGGCTGCGGCAGTAGCCGGAATAAAGGAGGAAGGTTTCCGCGGGCGGTTCCCGCCACGGGTCTGTGAAGTCGGCGAGGTGGTAGTGGATCTCGATGTCGCCGATGCGCGCCTTTTCGTAGAGTTGCGCCACTTATCTCATGATGCCCGAGGAAAATGTTGAGTGTTGAGTGTTTGGTGTTGAGTTAAATGACGCAAACAAAGCGCACCTGACGCTCAAAACTCAAAACTCAAAATTCATCACTCAAAATTCCGGGCGGGGCAGTATGCCCGTCAGAACGTGCCCATGCCGAGCATGCCCGTCGCGAGGTCCATCTGCTCGACGAGCTTCTTGCCGACGAGGTTGCGCAGCGTCTCGGTGGTGCCGCCGCCGAGGCTGCCGTAGCGGGCACCGCGGAAGTAGCGCGAGACCGGGAACTCGTCGGTGAAACCGTAGCCGCCGTGGACCTGGATCGCCTCGGAGGTGACGCGGATGCTCATCTCGTTGCAGTAGATCTTGGCCATTGCCGCGAGCGTGGGGTCGGGGAAGCGGTCGCCGCTCACCGCGGCGCGGTAGAGCAGCCCGCGCGCCGCCTCGATCTCGATGTACATGTCGGCGACTTTCCAGCGCAGACCCTGGAATTCGCCGATCTTCTGGCCGAACGCGGATCGGTCGCGCATGTAACGCACGGCTTCCTCCAACGCCCCTTCGGCGAGCCCCAGGCAGATCGCGGGATTGAGACAGCGCTGGGTATTGAACGCCGAGAGCAGCCGCTTCATCCCGTCGTCCCGGAGCACCAGGTTCTCCAGTGGCAGCTCGATGTTGTCGAAGATCACCTCGGACAGGTACTCGCCGCCCATGGTGTGGAAGCTCGACTTCACGGTCATGCCCTTCGCGCCGCCCGGCACCAGCACGCAGCCGATGCCCTTGGCGCCGGGCACCCTGTTGACGCGGGTGAAGACGACGAACATCTCGGCGATGTCGGCGCGCGAGATCAGCGTCTTCACGCCGTTGACGACCACGCGGCCGCCCTTGATGTCGGTGTTGGTGGCGTAGTTCGGCACGTCGGTGCCGGCGTTGGGCTCGGTCATGCAGATGGCGAGGATCGCCTCGCCGGTCGCGACGCGCGGCAGGATGCGCCGCTTGATCGCTTCCGGCGCGTAGGTGGAGATGACGCGTGTCTGCACGCCGAGCTCGCCCAACGCCGCCATCGCCGTCACGTAGCACACCTTGCCGATTTCCTCGAGCACCAGCACCGTGTCGAGGATACCGAGCCCGGAGCCGCCGTATTCCTGCGGCACCGCCATGCCGAGCACGCCGATCTCGGCGAGGCTCTTCATGTTCTCCGCGGGCCAGGTGCCGTCGAGGTACTGGATCGCCCGTGCCTTGAAGTCCTTCTGGCACACGCGACGCACGACGTCCACGAACGCGCGCTGCTCGTCACTGATTCTGAAGTCCATGGGCAACTGCAATCCGGTCATTCGTGGCCCTCGCGCGTTGAGCGGCGGTCGTCCGTCCGCTCCTACGCACGAGATCAAACCGGTGCCTTGTATCCGGTTTAATCAAGTATAGGGTGCAGATCGCGCTTGCGGCAAACGTCGAACGGGATTGCGCGCCGGAAATTGACGCTGCCCGGCCCCTACCCTAGACTCCACTTTCCCGACGACGCACTTCCCCCCGACGAGGCGCTCATGGATCAGCCGAAAACCCCAGCGAAAATCACTGGACAGGAACACTGGACGAAGAAAGGCGACGTCCGGCTCTTCCTGTGGGAAAAGCGCGCCGCCGACGCGCAGGGTGCGGGGGGAACGATCCTGTTCGTGCACGGCTCCTCGATGGCTTCCCAGCCCACGTTCGACCTCCAGGTGCCGGGGCGCGCGCATTCGTCGGCGATGGAATACTTCGCCGGGCGCGGCTTCGACACCTGGTGCGTGGACATGGAAGGATACGGCCGCTCGGACAAGAAGCGCGACATCAGCTGCGACATCGCCAACGGCGCCGATGATCTCGCGGTGGCGACCGAATACATCATGAAGGCGCGCGGGACGAAGCAGTTTCTTGCGTACGGGATTTCATCCGGTGCGCTGCGCGCGGCGCTGTTCGCGCAGCGCCATCCCGAGCGGGTGAAGCGACTCGCGCTCGATGCATTCGTCTGGACCGGCGAGGGCAGCCCGACGCTCGCCGAGCGGCGCAAGAAGCTGCCGGAGTTCCGCGCGAAGAACCGCCGTCCCATCGACCGCGCGTTCATGCACAGCATCTTCACCCGGGACCATCCGGGGTGTGCGGAGAACCGCGTGATCGAGGCGTTTGCCGACCAGAGTCTTGCGCTCGACGATTCAGTGCCGACCGGCACCTACGTGGACATGTGCTCGAAGCTGCCGGTGGTGGACCCGGGAAAGATCACGGTGCCGACCCTCATCATGCGCGGCCAGTTCGACGGCATCGCGGGTTTCGACGACCTCACCGAGTTCTTCAAGCGGCTGCCCAACCCCGACAAGCAGTTCTCCGTGATGGCCGGCATCTCGCACGCGAGCTTCCAGCAGATCAACTACTTGATGGTCTATCACATCCTGCACGCGTTCTTCACTCAGCCGGAGCCGATCCATCGCGGCTGAGCGGGCAACCGAACACATTGGGAGTGGGAGAGGGCAATGATAAGAAACGGATTCCTGCGGTTTGCCGTTGTCGTGCTGGGCCTTGCGCTCGGGGGGCCGGTTCATGCGCAGGCGTGGCCGGCCAAGCCGGTGCGCGTGATCGTGCCATTCCCTGCGGGTGGAGGAACCGACGTCCAGGCCCGGGTGATCGCTAAGGAATTCCAGGACCGGCTGGGCCAGACCTTCATCATCGACAACCGCGGCGGCGCCAGCGGGCTCATCGGAGCGGAACTCGTTGTCAACTCCCCGGCCGACGGCTACACGATCTTGTTCACCACCGCCACGCTCGCGATCAACGTCACGCTCTACGGCGACAAGATGAAATTCCATCCCGTGAAGAACCTGGCGCCCATCAGTTTTGTCAGCACGACGCCGCTGGTGCTGATCGTGCATCCCAACGTGCCGGCAAGAACGGCAAAGGAAATGATCGAGCTTGTCAGGAAAAAACCTGATTTTCTCAACGCAGCCATTAACGTTGCTGGCAGCACCAGTCACCTGTCGGCTGAAATGTTCAAGCAGCTCGCCGGGGTCAAATTCACGACGGTTCCCTACAAGGGCGGCGGGGGGTCGATGGTGGCGGTGATGGGCGGGGAGGTGGACTTCCAGTTTGCGGAAGGATTGCTGGCGGCGCCGCAGCTCAAGGCGGCGAAGATACGCGCACTCGCGGTGACCACTCCGCAGCCGTCCCCGTTTTTCCCGGATCTGCCCACGATGACGTCGTTGCTGCCCGGGTTCGTGTCCGATAACTGGTTTGCCATGTATTTCCCGGCGGGCACGTCGAGGGAGATCGTCGCGACCATGAATGCCACGATCAAGAAGGCGTTGGCGACGGAAACCGTGCGCGCGTTCGCGAAGCGGGAGGTATTGACGCTCGTGGGCGGCACGCCGGACGAGTTGGGTGTCTTCCTCAAGGACGAGATTGCCCGATATGGGGAAGTCATCCGGAAGGGCAACATCACGTTGCAGTAGCTGGTGGTCTCACGCCGGGCGGTCATTCGATGACAATGGCGGCTTCGACAAACGCATTGAGAACGAGGAGAGCTTATGAGAAAAGAAATCGGTAAACCATTAGCATACGCCGCGGCGGTTGCGTTCTGCCTGGCGGGCGTGGCGCATGCCCAGACCTGGCCGGTGAAGTCCGTGCGCATCATCGTGCCATTCGGACCTGGCGGCGGCACCGATATCCAGGGACGGCTGCTGGGCAGGAAGTTCTATGAAACCATGGGGCAGACGTTCGTGGTGGACAACCGCTCCGGGGCGGGAGGCATAATCGGCGCCGAAATTGCTGTGAAGTCGCCGCCCGACGGCTACACGATTCTCTTCACCACTGCCTCGCTGTCGGTCGGTCTCACGCTCTACGGCTCGCTCGTGAAGTTCGACGCGTTCAAGGATCTCGCGCCCATAAGCTGGGTCTCCTCGGTGCCGCTGGTGCTGGTGGTGCATCCCAGCGTGCCGGTGAAAACCGTGAAGGAGTTGGTCACGCTGGCGAAGAAGGGCAAGCTCAACCCGGGCAACAACGGCGCGGGCACGACAAGCCACCTCTCGGTCGAGATGCTCAACCAGTACGCCGGCCTCAACCTGCCGATCATCTCGTACAAGGGCGGCGGGCCGGCGATCACGGCACTCGTGACCGGGGAAGTCGATTTCGTGTTCGCCACGGCACTTGCTGCGCAGCCCCACATCAAGTCCGGCAGGGTGAAACCGATCGCCGTCACCACGCTCAAGCCATCGGGCGCATTTCCGGGTCTCCCGACCATGGCATCGGTCTACCCCGGCTTCGAGGCCGACAACTGGTACGCGATGTTCTTCCCGGCCGGCACGCCGAAGGAGATCGTGAGCAAGATGAACGTGGAGATCGTCAAGGCGCTGAAGTCGGACGACATTCGCCAGTTCATGGCGAGCGAGGGCGCCGACGCGGTGGGGAGCACGCCGGAGGAGCTGAACGCAAACTTCAGGAAGGAAGTGGAAAAGTACGCAAAGCTCATCAAGGCACGGAACATCAAGCTGCAGTAGACGCTGTCACGCGGCTTTACGGGAACCGGGGCCTGCGGGCCCCGGTTTTTTTGCGGCACGTGGTACGTGCCCGGCCGCGAATCCTGAAATTGCAGCGATTTTTCGGATTAAGAATCGAAGGGTTGCAATAGAGTCCAATACGTGGAACCATGACCTCGCAGCATCATTATTCAAATAAAGCGAGGAGGGTTCCATGAGCAAGAGTGTTGCGTTGTGTTCGCTGGCCGTGGCGTTGTCCGCGGTGGTGCTTGTCCCGGATTTAGCTGTCGCGCAGGCGTGGCCGAGCAAGCCGGTGCGCATCATTGTGCCGTTTGGCCCCGGCGGGGGCACCGACATCCAGGCGCGGGTGCTGACGACCGTATTCCACGAAAGCACCGGCCAGACGTTCATCGTGGAAAACCGCGCCGGCGCGAGCGGGTTGATCGGAGCCGAGATCGCCGCCGGTTCGCCGCCGGACGGCTATACCATCTTGTTCAGCACGGCGACGCTCACGATCAACACTACGCTCTACGGCAGCCGGATGAAGACCGATCCGGTGAAGGACCTCGCGCCGATCAGCTGGCTCACCTCCACGCCGCTGGTGCTGGTCACGCATCCCAGCGTTCCCGCGAAATCCGTGAAAGAACTGGTTGCGGTCGCCAAGCACAGGGCCTTTTTCCTCAATTCCGGCATCAACGTTCCCGGCAGCACGAGCCATCTCTCGGCCGAGATGCTGAAGCAGAAGGCGGGCATCGAGGTGATCCTCGTTCCGTATAAGGGCGGCGGGCCGGCGATCACTGCTCTGATGAGCGGCGAGATCGATTATCTGTTCGCCACGGGGCCGGTGGCCTCGGCCGCGCGCAAGTCGGGCAGGGCCAGGGCGCTGGCGGTGACCACCGCGAAGAAGTCGTCCGCATTCCCGGACCTGCCCACGATGAACACGTTCTATCCGGGCTTCGAGTCCGACAACTGGTACGCCATGTGGTTTCCGGCCAACACGCCCAGGGACACCGTGGCGAAGATGAACGGGCTGATCGTGAAAGCGCTGCAGAACGGAAAGGTCCGCGACTTCATGGTGAAGGAGGGACTCGATCCGGTCGGCAGCACTCCGGAAGAGCTCGGCGCCCAGATGAAGCGCGAAATCGTCAAATACGCCGAGGTCATCCGGAAAAGCAACATCAAGCTGCAATAAGCGCGCGGCGCATTCCCGCGCGCTTGAATGAACGCGCGACGTAACGCGGTGCGCGTTCATTCGGCGTCGGGCTGCTGGTCGGGCGCGGCGCGCCGGAACGCCTCTAGCGCCTGGCAGTTCTTTTCGATTTTCAGCAGGGTCGGGTACGGCGAAACGTCGCACTTGTAACGGTAGGCGTTGGCGAGTTGCGGCACCAGGCAGCAGTCAGCAAGACCGGGCATGTCGCCGTGGCAGAAACTGCCCGTCTCGCGGTCGCTCGCGAGGCTCGCCTCGAGTGCTCCCAGTCCCTCCGCGATCCAGTGGCGATACCAGGCCTGCTTCGCAACGTCACCGAGACCCATCGGGCCGGTGAGGTAATTCAGCACTCTCAGGTTATTCAGCGGATGGAGATCACAGGCGACGGCCAGCGCCAGCGCACGCACCCGCGCCCGCGCCGCCGGGTCCTTCGGCAAGAGCGGAGTTTGCGGGTGGACTTCGTCGAGGTACTCGATAATGGCGAGAGATTGCGTGAACAGTCGCCCGCCATCCTGCAGCGCCGGCACCAAAGCCTGCGGGTTCAGCTTGCGGTAGCCGGGAGCGAGCTGCTCGCCGCCCCCGCGCGTGAGATGCACCGGCACGGTTTCATAGGCCACGCCCTTGAGATTAAGCGCGATGCGGACGCGGTAGGCCGCGGAGCTGCGGAAGTAGCTGTAAAGCTTCACAAGAAATGGACAGGATTAACAGGATTAACAAGATTTTTGAAACAAGGTTTTTATCCTGTAAATCTTGTAAATCCTGTCTATTTGTTCAGCGTTCGCAGGGCGCGTGCTCGCGCCACAAGCCGAGCGCCTTCTGCGCCGGGCGGTCGGAAAAGCTGAAGAGGACGGCGTCACCCTCCGCTTCGTGCTGCACTTTGCCCCACGAAGGCGCGACGAACACGTCCTGTTCCTCCCATTCGAATACCTCGCCGTCGATCCGGGTGCGGCCGCGCCCCTCGACCGCGCAATACACGGTCCCGTCGGTCGTGCGGTACGGCTGGCCGCGGAATCCCTTCGGCAGCAGCTGGACGAATGCGCCGATGGTGGGCATCGGAGAGCCGCCGGTCGCGGGATTCGAGTATTGAAGCTTCAGCCCGTGGCAAGGATGCCAGTCATTGCTCCGGCGCAACTGTTCAAGCGCTTCGCGGGTGCGGGCGTAGGGGTAGCAGAATACCGGCGTCGTGAGCGACTGCGGCGTATACCCGACCGGCAGCAGGTTGGCCCCGTAGCGCGCCTGCGAATCGCCCTCCTTGCGCAGGACGGGTTGCATCGCCTCGCGATAGCGCTCCATGAAGCCGGCATCGAAGAACGCCACCATCGGCACATCGAGCCCGTCCAGCCACACGACCGGATCGGCTCCCGGGTTGCCGTGATCGTGCCAGGTCCACGAGGGAGTGATGATGAAATCGCCTGGGTGCATCGTCACGCGCTCGCCGTCCACCGCGGTGTACGCGCCCGTGCCTTCGACGATGAAGCGCAGCGCGGATTGCGTATGCCGGTGGCTCGGCGCGGTCTCGCCGGGCAGGATCAACTGCAACCCGGCGTACAGCGTATGCGTGATGGACGAGGCACCGCGCAGCCCCGGGTTCTCGAGGACGAGGACGCGCCGCTCGGCTTCCGCCGCCGAGATCAGCTCGCCTGCTTCCATGACGTAGGAACGGATGTCCCGGTATTTCCACAGGGCCGGAACGCAGGGAGTAGCGGGGATCGGCGGTACCAACGTGCCGAGCACTTCCCACAATGGCGCGAGGTCGTGGCGCGAGATGCGATCGTAGAACTCGCGGCGCTTGGGATTGCTCTGGG
>JBGQGU010000059.1:0-10434 GCA_041497655.1 Gammaproteobacteria bacterium | reverse complement strand
TCTTCATGGTGCGCGTCTCCTACGACCAGAAGCCGTACCGAAGGGCGCTCATGGAAACCTACGGCGCGCGCTGCGTGCCCTCGCCCTCGAACGAGACGCAGTCGGGCCGCGCGGTACTGGCGAAGAACGCGAAGCACCCGGGCAGCCTCGGCATCGCGATCTCGGAGGCGGTGGAGGTCGCCGCGAGCCGCGACGACACCAAGTACGCTCTGGGCTCGGTGTTGAACCACGTGCTGCTGCACCAGACGGTGATCGGGCAGGAGGCGATCGCGCAGTTCGGGCTCGCCGACGACTACCCGGACGTCATCATCGGCTGCACCGGCGGCGGCTCCAACTTCGCCGGCATCGTCTTCCCGTTCCTCGGCGCGCAACTGCGCGGCGGAAGGAAGCTCCGCATCGTCGCGATCGAGCCCGCGGCGTGCCCGAGTCTCACGCGGGGCAAGTACGCCTACGACTTCGGCGACACGGCGCACCTCACCCCGCTCGCCAAGATGTACACGCTGGGCTCGACCTTCACGCCGCCCGGTTTCCACGCGGGGGGCCTGCGCTACCACGGCATGTCGCCGCTCGTGAGCCACGTGAAGGAGCTGGGGCTGATCGAGGCGCGCGCCTACCACCAGATCCAGTGCTTCGAGGCGGGGGTGAAGTTCGCGCGCGCGGAAGGGATCCTGCCCGCGCCGGAGGCGAACCATGCGGTGCTGGGCGCGATCGACGAAGCGCTGCGCTGCAAGGAGGAAGGGGTGTCGCGCGCGATCCTCTTCAACCTCTGCGGCCACGGCCACTTCGACATGCAGGCCTACATCGACTACTTCGCGGGGAAGCTTACGGACCAGCAATACGACGAAGCCGAGCTCGCCATGGCGCTCGCGGGCCTGCCCTCGGTCAAGGCGGCGTGAGGGATGAGGCAGAAGGATGAAGGAAAGAATCATCGGCTCGGGGTCCGTCGTTTTTTGGGGCCCCTGTTCGCCGCCGAGCAACGCAGACCGGGCAAGGGGTGCGGCTGTGACTCGTTAGCCGCAGGCCCGTTTGCGGGAACAGCCGCATAAGACCCGGTCAACTGAGACCTCAATACGCTCGAGTATTTCCCTTCTTTTTAGAGTTTTCCAAGAGTAATGCCGGGTCGTCGGTCGAGCACTGGGCGAGCCGCGCGTATGTTGGCTGTCGTGCCGATGCGTCACGCCGGATGAATATGTATTAGCATGGACGGTGCGCGAGTTGCGCAGACCGCCGGGCCGGTCGAGTAGCGCAGGGGACCGCTACGAGTTTACGAGGTAGCGGCGGCGAACCGGGGACGCCCTTTCTCTTTGGTGACTTTCGCTTTGGGCGAGCAAAGAGAAAGTCACCGGGACCGGGGCCGCCCCCCGGCAATGCGCGACGCAGTCGCGACAGAAGCTCCCACCACCCCGGCGCTCCGCGCCACCCCGCCCGGCCCGCCGCGCTGCCATCCTCAATTGCGCGCAGCGCTGTACTTCGTCCCTCCCTCTCAGGGGGAGGGAGCAGAGGGTGGGGGTGGTTGCGTCGGGCGTTCGCCGGCTCCCCCCTCACCCCCGCCCCTCTCCCGAGCGGAGAGGGGAGATTCGAGATGCGCTTCTCCAGTAAACGAAGCGCATTACATGAGGATGGAAACCCCGCCTCACCCTCCGGCAGGAGGGGAGTGTTGTGACGCGACTCACGCAGGCGAAGCGTTACTCCAAGGGGCAATGGGCGGCTCGCCCTTGATGGTCGTGCGGTGCATCACGCGCCGCTGGGTGACATCCACTTCCGTGCGGTAGTGCATGCAGCAGCGGTTGTCCCACAGCACGACATCGCCGATGCGCCACTGGTGGGTCCAGGCGTATTTCGGCTGTGTCGCGTGCGCCCACAGCGCATCGAGCAGGCGCTCGCTTTCGTCATTCGGAATGCCGACTATGTAGTTCGACGGCCACACCCGCCGGCGGCCGAGGTAGAGCGCGCGTTTCCCGGTCACCGGGTGCACGCGCGCGAGCGGGTGCGTGGGGCCCTCGACTTCCGCGGGTTTCGTCGGCAGCTTCACGCCGGGGCGCAGCACGCCCGCGCTGTTGCGGCTCGAGTCATGCACCTGGTACTGGCCTTCGATCGCGCGCTTGAGATCGTCGGGCAGCTCCTCATAGGCGAGGTACTGGTTGTTGAAGGAGGTGTCTCCGCCGCCGTCCACCGGTACTTCCAGCGCGTAGAGCATGCTGCCCGCGGGCGGGACCTTCACGTAGGAGTTGTCGGTGTGCCACACCACCTCGTAGCTGCCGAGGCCGCCGTTGTCCATCACCGGCTTCCCGTTCGCGTCGAGGTTGGAAATGATCGTAATGCTGGGATGCCGCGACACCATATAGCTATCGTCCACGCCGTGGCCGGCGGCGAGGTGGTACTTGCGCGCGGCGGAGTCGTGCGGGGGGCCGAAGATAGCGGAAGTCGCCAGCAACTGCTCATCGTTGAGGCGTTGCCCGCGAATCAGCAGCACCATGTGGTCGGCCCACGCCTTGCGCAGCGCCGCTTTCAGCTCCTCGGGCACGGGGCGGGAAAAATCCACGCCCCCGATTTCAGCGCCAAGCGCGCCGCCACTCGGCACGACGCGGAAGGAGGCCGGCGTATTGGCCGCCACCGCGTGCCGCGCGCGCGTCGCCTCATGATGTGGACCGGTGCGCATGATCATTCCTCCTGGACCGGGAAATTCTGTGCTCCACCCAGGGCAGCGTCAAGGAGCGGTCGGAAGTAAGGTTAGTGCCGTTCCAGCCATCTCTCGCCAGATGCTGCAGGGGTCCTAACGATGCTTGACCTGCGGCCTGCAGAGTGCCGGCAGGCCAACAAGCTGGAACGGCATTAGAATGACGCCCGCCATGCACCAGCACGATGTTTCTCTGCGTTCGACTCCGGAGACGGTGAGTTGGGGCTGGATCGCCGCCGACCGGCCGCCGGTCGCGCGCGTGAAGTCCGGGCAGATCGTGCGCATCGACACGGTGACGCACCAGGGGCTCAACACCGCCAAGGATCCCGTAGCGTTTTTTGGCGCTGCCGGGATCGCGGCCGGCGAGGTGCTGCCCGACGCCTCGGAGATCTATCGCAAGGTTAAGCGCGGCGAAGGCGCCGGGCCGCACATCCTCACCGGGCCGATCTACGTCGAGGGCGCGCAGCCGGGCGACATGCTCGAAGCGCGCGTGCTCGACGTCGCGGTCCGGGTGCCGTACGGCGTCAATTCCACCGGGCCGGGTTGGGGCGCCGTGCCGGACCTGCTGACGCAGGCCGAACAGAGAATCATCAAGCTCGACTTGCAGCGCGGCGTCGCGCTGTTCTCGAAGGAGGTCGAAGTTCCGCTCGCGCCGTTCATGGGCATCGTCGCAGTTGCCCCGCCGCCCGAGCAGAAGCGCGTCAGCACCAAGCCGCCCGGCGCCTTCGGCGGCAATCTCGACTTCAGGCACCTCGTCGCGCGCAGCACGCTGTACCTGCCGGTGTTCAACGAGGGCGCGCTGTTCTACACCGGCGACGGCCACGCCTGCCAGGGCGACGGCGAGGTGGACGGCACCGCGATCGAGATTTCGCTGACGCCGACCATGCAGCTCATCGTGCACAAGGGAGCGGGCAAGGACATGAACTGGCCGCGCGCGGAAGATGCGGCGCATTATTACTCGATGGGGATGGGCAACGATCTCGATGAGGCGCTCAGGAACGCGATCCGCGAAGCGGTGGACTTCCTGAAGAGCCGAGCGGGATTGTCCGCGGCCGAAGCCTACGCCCTGTGCAGCCTCGCGGTGGATTTCAGGATCGGCGAGGCGGTGAACAACGTGCTGATGGTCTATGGCGTCATCCCGAAGCGGCTTTTTCGCCGCAAGCTGAAGTACTGGGCGCCGAAAAGGCCGAGGGATGAGGGAGGAGGGATGAGGGATGAGGGAGGAGAAACGAGTGTCGAGGTTTGAGTGTCGAGGGGCGAGCGAGGAATAGGTAACCGGGCGATTTTCGTTCCCCACTCGACACCCGACACTCGACACCCAACACTCGACACCCGACACTCGTCAGTCGTCAATAGACGTTGGTCCCCGTCGGCTCGAAATACGCCGAAGTCTCCGTCCGCGTCGCGCGCCACGGCAGCTCGAGCGTTTTCTCATGCGGCGGCAGCGACACGCTCGCCGTGCCCACGATGACGTCGCCGCGCACCTTGCCGCGGAACACGTGGCGGACGAAGCCCACGTCCTCGAGCGTCATCATCAGCGTGAACGAGATATCTTCGCCGCGCAGCTTCACGTCCTGCAGCAGCTCGCGGCGGTTGCCCGCCCGCACCACGCCTTCGACCACCTGGAAGCGCTGCTCCTGGATCGCGGCATAGGCGACCCGGTGCCCGGAGAGCGACAGCTCCCAGCTCCAGTTGCCTGCGACGCGCGCGGGCACGATCCACAGGCACACCCGCGGGCCGTCGAAGTCCTCCTCGTCGGGCCGCCAGCTGCCGAGGTCCCACATGTTGGTGACAATGCGCGTGCCGGGCCGCGCCTGCGCCAGGATCAACGGCCGCAGCAGGAGCTGCATTTCCGGCCACAGCCACATGGCAATGACGGTGGCCTCGCGCAGGTCGGCGTCGAACGCGTTGCGATGGAAGAATTGCACGCGGTCGGCGACCCCTCGCGCGCGGGCGGCGGCGTTGGACTCGTTGACGAGATTCTCGTCGATGTCCACGCCCCAGCCGCGCAGCTTGCGGTTCATGCGCGCTGCGGTCAGCACGATGCGCCCGTCGCCCGAGCCCAGGTCCACCACGACGTCGTCGTCCCGCAGTTGCGCGAGCTTCAACATGCGCTCGACGTTTCCCTGGTCGCTCGGCACGTAGGGCGAGGAGCGCTCCTGCGCTTGCGCGGCGCCGGCGGCAAGCAGGAAGCTCAACAGGAGGGTAGGGTGAGCTATCTTCATGGCGCGGGGGGCAAGTGTCGGGTGTCGAGTGTCGAGTGTCGGGTGTCGGGTGTCGAGTGTCGGGGAAAACGCCCTGCCACCCCTCGTCCCTCGCGGCGCTCAGACGTCCTGGGGGCTGTCGACCAGCGCGGAGCTGTGCGCCTGGATCTCGCGCGCGGGCTTCCGTCCCTTGATGTCGCGTCCCGTCGGCAGCCAGGTGCACACCGCGACGCCCGGCGCCCAGATGGTCTTGTATTCACCCGGGACGAAAAATTCCACGAACATCATGTCCTCGTTGCCTTCGCTTCTCAGGTAGTGGCGTTCGCGGTCAGCGTAATAGATGAGGTCGCCCTTCTTCACCGGAATCGGCTTCTCGTTCGCCCATGCGGTCCCGCGGCCCCGGGTGACGTACATGAAGTGCTCGGCGCCCTCGTGGTGATGGTTGGGGGCCTCGGTCCCCGGCGGATAGATGATCATCTCGCCCTTGATCGCCCGGGTGCCGAAGAGCTTCGGCGTGACGACGTAAAT
This sequence comes from Gammaproteobacteria bacterium, assembly GCA_041497655.1. Taxonomy (GTDB): domain Bacteria; phylum Pseudomonadota; class Gammaproteobacteria; order Burkholderiales; family SG8-41; genus SG8-41. The sequence continues at coordinate 5,025 of JBGQGU010000059.1, read as the reverse complement.
GCGCTTGCGCGCATCGTGCTGCGAGTCGAGCACCGGCTCGTGCATCCAGTCCACCACCCGCAGCCGCGGCGGGTTCTTCGAGAACTCCGGGTCGAAACGGCCGGCGTCCGGCACCTCGGCGTGGAGCAGCGTCGCGCCCGCCCGGCTGGTGAGCGTGCCGTGAAAGGCGGGTGGGAGGAACACGATGTGCGCGGCGGTGAGGCGCTCTTCACCGCCAGCATGCGTGAGCGCAACTTCGCCTTCGAGCATCTGGAACCAGGCGAGGTTGCCGGCGGGCACCTCGAGTTTCGCGATGGCCTCCGGCGCGAGCGCCCAGCGATCGAGGAGGACGTGAGTGCCTCTGACTCTTTCCTCGGTAAGCAGGCGCTGGCGCTTCACGTTGACGCCGAATGGCTCGGCGGCGACGTCCCGTTCATTTGCGACGACGGCCATGTGAAATCCTCGTGCCTGCGGCCCGGTCGCGGCGCGCGCCCGGGTAATTTAGCCCCTGGTGTACGCGATGGCAATTGCGCTCACAATGCGGACGCAATAGGCTATAGACTTAGTGTCGAGTGTCGAGGGATGAGGAGTTTGCAGTTTGCAGTGGGCAGTTTGCAGCAATCAGTTGGCAGTTTGCAGTTGACAGTTTGCAGTTGCTGCTTACTGACGGCTGACTGCCGACCGCTGACGGCTGAAAACTGACGGCTGACAACTGCCAACTGTCCGGTCGAATCACGATTCACGGGTTTAATAAGGAGGAGGCATGAATAACTGTCGTGGGTTGATTGCGGCAGGCGTTGCAGCCTTGCTGGTCACGGCGACCGCTGCGGCCCAGTCGTTCCCGGTTCGGCCGGTGCGGATCCTCGTTCCGTTCTCGCCTGGCAGCGTAACCGACCTGCTGGCGCGCACGATCGGCGAGAAACTGACCGAGGGCTGGGGGCAGCAGGTGGTGGTCGAGAACCGCCCGGGCGCGGCGAGCGTGGTCGGAACGGGGATCGCGGCGATGGCCGCCCCGGACGGCTACACGCTGCTGATGGTCTCGAACGGCCACGCCGTCATCGGTAGCCTCTACAGCAAGCTGCCCTTCGACCCGATCAAGGATTTCTCCGGCATCACCCGGGTCGCGTCGGTGACGCTCGTGCTGGTCACGCCCGCGACCCTGCCGGCGGCGACGCTCAAGGAATTCATCGTGCTCGCAAGGGCGAAGCCGGGCGCGCTCAACTACGCTTCCGCTGGGCTCGGCAGCACGGCCTACGTGTCGGCGGAATTGTTCAAGAGCGTGGCGCAGGTCAACATCGTGCACGTCCCGTACAAGGGCCTGCCGGAGGCTTTGACCGACACCATGACCGGTCGCGTGCAGATGTATTTCCTGGGAATCGTCGGCGGGCTGCCGCATATCCAGGCGGGGCGGGTGCGCGCGCTCGCGGTGAGCACCCCCAAACGCGCGCCCGCGCTGCCGGATGTTCCCACCATGGAGGAAGCCGGACTGCCGGGTTACGATTACGACGCGTGGTTCGGACTCCTGACCCACGCGAAGGTGCCGCGGCCGCTGGTGGCGAGGCTCCACCGCGATGTCGTGCGCGTCTTGGACCTCCCCGACGTCAGGGCGCGCCTGTCGGGCGCGGGAGCGGATCCCACTCCCAACACGCCGGAACAGTTCGACGCGCTGATCAGGGCCGACGCGGCCAAGCTCGGCAAGATCCTCAGGGACGCGGGCATTCAACCCCAGTGATGAGTGCTGAGTGCTGAGTGCTCAGTGCTAAGTGCTAAGTGCTAAGTGCTAAGTGCTCGGTGCTGAGTCACGTCTGACGGACGCTTGCTTACCACGAAGAAAAACGGCGCTGCAAATTCGCAGCGCCGTTTTGCCTTCAATGCTCGTTACGGTTAACTCTGCACTCAGCACTTAGCACTGAGTACTCGTCACTGCTTCGGGATGCCGATTTCCTCGATGAGCTTGGCGTATTTGGGGACTTCGGACTTGACGAGGGCTCCCAGTTCCTCCGGCGTGCTGGTCGCGGCGTCCACGCCGAGGGTGGCGAAGGTCTTCTGAACGTCGGGAAGCCGCAGGATGCGCGTCAACTCTGTGTTGAGCCGCGTGACGATGGGCTGGGGGATGCCGGCCGGCCCGAACATGCCCCACCAACTGGTCATGTTGAACCCCGGCACCCCGGATTCTGCGACGGTGGGCACGCCCGGAACGAGCGGGGTCGGCTTGGGCCCGGTGACCGCCAGCGCACGCAGCTTGCCGGCCTGGACGTGCGGCAGCACCACCGCCATGTCGGAGAACACCACGTCCACCTCGCCCGACAGCAGCGCGATCGTGATCAGCGCCGAGCCCTTGAACGGCACGTGCAGCATGTCGGTTTTGGTCATGCGTTTGTAGAGCTCCGCCGAGAGGTGGGAAATGCTGCCGGGTCCGCTCGAGCCGTAGTTGACCTTGCCCTGGTGCCGCTTCACCAGCGCGGTGAACTCCCTGAACGTCTTGGCGGGAACGGAGGGATGGACCACGACGATCTGCGGCGCCGTCACGGCCAGCGTGATCGGCGTGAAGTCCTTGAGCGAGTCGTAGCCGACCGCCTTGTAAATCTGGTTGTTGATGGCCACCGGCCCGACGTTGCCGACCAGCAGCGTGTAGCCGTCGGGCGGCGATTTCGCCGCAATCGCCGCGCCGAGGCTGCCGGCGACGCCGCCGCGATTATCCATGATGACCGGCTGGCCCCACGCCTCGGAGAGCTTCTGCCCCAGCGTGCGCCCGATGATGTCGGAAGTGCCGCCCGGCGGAAATGGCACCACCACGCGAATGGGTCTTGCGGGATACGCTTGTCCCGCGGCCATCGAGGGAGCAAGCAGGACCGCCAGGGCGATGCCGGTCAATAGCGCTTTCATGATGGATGTCCTCCTATCTTGGCGGCCGGGCGGGGTGCCGGGCCGGTTGGATTACTTATTTGAAAACCAGTTTGAACGATGATGGCGGGGAACGCAAGCAGGAAAAACCGGGGCCATGATGGTCACGGGAGGAGACAGGAAGATCACGCAGGCCCCGGTTTTTCAACAAAGAGGAGTGACCTGTTTGCGTGCTTTGGCGATTCGATGATGTTGAATTTTGGGGCCCCTGTTCGCCGCCGAGCAGTCGCAGCCGAGAAGGGGGACGGCTGTGACTCGTTAGCCGCAGGCCCGTTTGCGGGAACAGCCGCATAAGACCCGGTCCACTGACACGTCCATAGACTCAGGCAACTTCCCTCCTGCACGTTCCCATGGTGCGATACCGGGTCGTCGCCGAGCACTGGGCGAGCCTTGATTCCACACGACTGCCAGTATGAGCGGCCCGCCTGATTCATTTGCGATCGCCTAGACGTTGCGCGAGTTGCGCAGGCGCCCCGCCTTGGCGAGCAGCGCAGGGGACCGCACGAGTTTACGAGGTGGCGGCGGCGAACCGGGGAACCCCTTTCTTTGGTGACTTTCTTTGGGGGAGCAAAGAAAGTCACAAGGCCCCGTCAGGGGACTTTATGCGGATGAAAGGCTGATCACGCCTTTCAGGGATAATCGCGGGTCACTGCGATCTCCGCCATCACAGCTTCCGGCGTATGGTGGCGGCGGGCTTCGGGCGTGTTGACGCCCTGGAGCCAGGCGCCAAGCTCGCGCGCATGGGCGACGACCGCCGCGTTGAAGCGCAGCCGCCGGGACTCGTATCGCGCCAGCGCGGTCGGCACATCGTTGCCCGTCTCATTCAGGCAATCGGCGAGCGCTGTCGCGTCGCCGGCGCCCTTGGTGACGCCCATTCCCACGTGCGGGCGCGCAACGAAGGCCGCGTCGCCCACGAGCGCAACCCGTCGGAACGCCATGCGCGGCGATTCGACGTCGAAGATAGGCTGGAAGAACGGCTGCCGCGTGCGGCGCACGACTTCGGCGAGCTGCGGGGAAAGCGTTTCGTCCGCCGCGCTGCGAAGCTCAGCGAGCACCTCGGGCCGAATCAGCGGCGGCGGGATGGACATGTCGTGGTGCCTGCTGTTGACGTCGGTGCACAGGCGCGCCAGCTCGCGCGACTCATCGGCGGGACGGTACCAGACGAAATTGAGGCAGCGCTCGCCGAAACGCGTGGAATTGGTGAAGCCCGCGACGGGGTAACAGAGCATCATCTCGCGCGGCGGCAAGCAGAAGATGAACTTGTCGATCAGCTCGCGGTGAACCGCGGGGCTCAAGGCGTTCTCCTCGGCGAGCCCGCGCCAGCCGACGTATCCGGCGTAGCGCGGTCTCGCCGCGGGCGCGAGCTGGGCGCGCACGCTCGAGCGAACGCCGTCGGCGCCGACGAGCAGTTCGCCGCGGGCCGTCGCGCCGCTCGCGAAGTGCGCGGTGACGCCGCGGTCGTCCTGCGCGAGGCGCATGAATGAAGCGCCGAAATGGTAGCGCTCGCGAGGGAACGCTTCCCGCAGCAACTGGTGCAGGCGGCCCCACGTGGTAAAGATCTGCTTGACCGCCAGCGTCGCGATCGTCGCGCCGCTGCGATCGTGGGTGGCGCGGGTCGGCACGTCCACCCCGTAGCTGTCGTCGAGCGGAACGCCGATCCTTTGCAACGCCTGGAACAGCTCCGGGTGCGAAATGATGCCGGCCCCGCGCCCGGTGAGCTCCTCGCTCGACTGCTCGAAGACCTCGACGTCCCAGCCGGCGCGCAGCAGGAGGTTCGCGGAAAGAAGTCCGCCGAGCGAGCCGCCGATCACCAATGCGCGCATGGGAAGCGACGGGGGTACGGCGTGAGTCGTGATTCGTGAATCGTGATTCGACCAGCAAGACTCCCCTCCTGTCGGAGGAGGGGTGGCGCGCAGCGCCGGGGTGGTGGAAGGGTCACTGCGTCACTTCGCCAATGCATCACCGCGCTGGCGCCAAACACCCATCACGAATCACCAATCACGAATCACGCTTTTCGGATTTCGGCGGCCGGGTAGTTGAGCTCGATGGTGACGCTGCTCGGGTCTTCGAAGAACACCTGGTGCAGCCCGAGCGTGGGCACCGTTCGCTCGCGGTACGCGATCTGGTGGCGCTCCAGCCGCT
>JBGQGU010000058.1:0-10438 GCA_041497655.1 Gammaproteobacteria bacterium | reverse complement strand
ATCGGCACCGTCGCCGGCCTGGCGACCAACGTCAGCCTCCAGCAGAAGCTTCCCTACGATCCCGTCAAGGATTTTGCGCCGGTGACGCTGGTCGCGACGCAGAACCTGGTGCTGACCGTCCATCCCTCGGTCCCGGCGAAGAGCGTGCGCGAGCTGGTGAAGTTCGCCAGGTCCCGGCCGGGCCAGTTGACCTTCGCATCGGCTGGCAACGGCACCGGCAGCCACCTCTCGGGCGAGCTCTTCAAGCAGCTCGCCGGAGTGGACCTGCTGCATCTCCCGTACAAGGGCGTGGCGCCGGCGCTGGTGGACGTCATCAGCGGGCAGGTCTCGATAAGTTTCCCGAGCATCCTCACGTCGCTGCCGCAGGTGCGGTCAGGCAGGCTGCGCGCGCTGGCGGTTTCCGGCGCGCGGCGCTCCGCCACCCTGCCGGAGTTGCCGACGATGATGGAGGCCGGCGTGAAGGATTACGAGTCGGCGACGTGGTACGGCATCGTCGCGCCGGCGGCGACTTCACCGGAGATCGTCAGCAAGCTCAACGCCGAGATCGCCGCGATCCTCAGGCAGCCCGACACCCGTGAACGCATCGCGCGCGACGGCGCCGACCCGGTGGGCAACACGCCCCAGCAGTTCGGGGCGTTCATGAAGTCGGAAATCGAGAAGTGGCGGAAGGTGATCCGTGCAGCGGGGATACAGCCCGGCTAGTGCTCCGAAAAGCGTGAATCGTGATTCGCGAGTCGTGATTCGATCCTTTTGCCTTTTGTCTTCTGCCTTCGGCTTTAGAGGCTGGCCAGGACCCTGCCCCAGCGCGGATCGGGACGGTGCAGCATGCGGGTACCCGCTGCACGAAGCGCCGCCCAGGTCGTGGAAAGGATGTTGAGCAGCACCGGCCGGCCGTGCTCGGCCTCGAGCAGTGGCACGGCATGAATCGCGAACCACAGACCACCCGGCATCAGGAGCGCTTGAGCATCCGGCGCCTCGCGCAAGACCTTGCCACCCAACTCCAGAGCGAGCAGATGATCGTCGGCCGCGCTCGACTGCTTGTTCTCCGCGAGCGAGCGAGCGCGTGAGCGGCAGGCAATGACCTCGATGCCTGCCTCGGCCAGGTAGCGGGTCAGCGCGGCGTTCACCGCGTCAGGCCAGCGCGTAGCTAGCGCAATCCGCGTCGCACCGAAGTGCCGCAACGTCGTGATGTGCGCTTCCAGGTCGGTGTCGCACGGGATCCCCGTGCGGGCTTCACCTTCCGCGAGAATCTCCCGCATCTTCTTCCGCCCGAGCGCCGACGCGACCGGCACGCCGGAGAGCGAGATTCGATCCACCTTCTTTTTCGCGAGCAGATCGAAGCGCTGCCAGAGAACGGGCAGCTCCCGCTCGACGGCCGCAAGGGTGTAATCCTTCAGGTCGAGGCCGGTTGTCACCAGCATCATGCCCTCGGGCGCGACGCGGTAGAACTGGTAGGCGTCGAGGTCGGTATAGAGGTGAGGGATGACGTAGCCGAGCTGGTACCACGGGCTGATCACGCTCATCCCTGCGCCCCCATCCCTATTGAGCGAGCCGCACGAACCGCAACTGGCTCTGCACCAGGTCGGGCACGACCACCGTGAGCCCCTTCTCGTCAGGAATGACGCAAAAATCGGCCGGCCCTTTGAACCCCGAGGCCAGAGTTTGCATACCCGTCTTCGCGCTCCACTGGGAGAGAGACCCCGAATTCCAGTTGGTGACCAGCAGGCTTCCGTCGCGCAGTTGATAGACGCCGTCCAGCCCGCCGATCTCCTTCGCAAGGGTCTTGATTTCCCCGCTCTTGCTCACGGAGTAGATGCCGCGAGCCTGCTTCAGGGAGAGGAAACCCACCATCAGCAGCGAGCCGTCGCGGGCCGGATAGAGGCCATTGGGGTTGATCGACTTGCCAGCGAAGACCACGGTGACCTGCGGATTGCCTTGATGGTTCAGGAAGTCCGCCGGCTCCACCCGGTAGAGCATGTCTCCTCGGTTGTCGCTGACATAAAGGGCGTTGCCCTGGACCGCCACGTCATTGGCGAAGCCCATTCCGGGCAGGTCCAGCTTCCTGCCCTTGCGGCTCTTCAGATCGAAGATCCATACGACGTCGATGTCGGTGACCCATAGCCGCTCGCCCCTGACCCAGATGCCCTTGGGCTTGTGGAGCGTTTCGCCGTGCGCGGGAAGAAACCGGTCCTCCAGGACCTTCCCGTCCAGCGACAGCTTGCTAATCCTGCCCTTGCCGTCCTTGTCGGGGGGCTTCAGCTCGGACCACTGGCCCGTGTACAGCACCTTGGCCTTGGGGTCGTAGGCGACCGACTCGGGAAACGCAATGCCCGTAACCGTCCGATCGGAAACCACCCGGAGACCCTTCGCGTCCTGGCCGAATGCATCCGGGGAGATCCCCAATTGCGCAACGGCCACACAAGCAGACAGAACCAGACCAACCGGCATTCCCTTGTTCATGGCACTCTCCTTTCCATAATTCGTTTTGAAATGTTCCTCCGGCGCGGGTCGCTGTTGGTAGAATCCGGGTCAGAGTCACATGCTCCAACACGACCTACAAAATGTTACTCCGACCGTTTGTGCGCACTCATTTCTAGCATTCGCGGAGATCTCTGTAGAGCTGGGGCTCATTAAGGCTATGCCGTAGAAGGTTTCTTATGGCCTCTTGAAGAAATGACTTTGCGGTTTCGCCATCTCGAAGAATCTTGTATTTTTTCTTGAAATCGGGAACCCCGCCATGCGCTATAGCACTACGATATCCATATAGTGCCTCCCATACCTCGTCTTCATCACTTTCGCGAAAATACTTGTGGTAGTTCAGTGGGCGATTGAATCGTCGTGACAATAGAGGAACCTTAGATTTCATTTGATGGGTAATCGAGTCGCCTCTATCCTCCAGCTTTGGATTGTGAGTGATAAGCATCTCAACGATCATGAACAAACCAAGCACATGGAAGTCTGAATGAGGGGGCAATGTTCCCAAAGAAGCAAACATCTGCATTGCGCGTCGCAGCTCAGGATAGTCACGCTCGACTGAGCGAATGGCTTCAAATACAGCCACTATCTCTCCAATCTCTGAACCAGAAACTTTCAGAGGCTTAACAAATAAAGACATATTAGTAAAAAAATGGGCGATCTGCCCTGCATGGCCACCTCGGCCGCCTCGATTGAAAAATAATAGTGGGGCGTGAAGAGGAACGTCAGTCAAATTCGATGCTTCTTCGATCTCCCGCATGTGGTGATTGGTCGGAGAAAATGTAATGATGTTGTATCGCCAGCGGTCTCTAGGCAGTTGGTGATATTCGCCTTGAACGCCTCCTGCAGTTTTGGTCTCAACACACTCCATCTCATATAGAGTCCCTACGACATCAAAGCCGAAATATGGCGCTGTTTTACTGAGTTCTCTCTTAATAATCTCGATCTGCTCGTCCGTCCCGCGCTGCAAGAAATGGCCGGCTGCTAACTCAAACGGTGTGGACCCAGGAAGCTCCAGTGGATTAACAACGAAAGCGAAACCTGAATGATCAAATCGTGACGCTTCGACTGAAGGCATAGCCTATACCTACGTCAGAATCCGGCTCACAGTCACGTCCGCGAATGCGTGCTACGAAAAGTCACTCCGACCCACTTTATTCTTTCGGCCTTATCCCTCATCCTCATCCTTCCCCAGGCGATGGTGCTGTTGCTCGAACCATTCTAGGAACTTCGTTACCCGCTCGGGCGGAAAATCTCTCCGAATGTCGATAACAAACATCTGCGCAAATCGTGCGTAGTAAATCACCAGCCGATCGATTTCTCTGTCGTTACTTTCACCCGCTAACCCCTCGACCTTGGACAGCGCATAGTAGCGCAACAACTGATCCACATCGCGCCGATCCAGACTTCTTCGCGCCGTGCATTTCACGTCTATGAGCATGTCGTCAATCACGAAATCAGGTTGGTCCGCCCCTGGCAGAGTGTTATGGCGAAACTTTGGTCTAAGCAAGCATCGCTGTTGCGCTCTAAAGGATTCATGATTGACGAGGGCAAACATTGCGGCTATGTCGTCCAAGCCTTTGAAATCTATGCTAGAGAATTCGTAAGGGATCAGTACCGAGTCCGCTAGTCCCTTACGCCCTCCACGAAAGCTTCCAATGATCTTAGCGACCATCCAACATGATGTCAGCAGGGCGGGCGTGATCACCCCGCTGCAAACGTACTCTCTACTTTGGTTCTCCGCACGTTGAAGAGCGGCTCGAAGCTTTTGCACTTCCTTCTCTGGATTCGGCGACTGCGAATAAACCGTCGCTAAGCCCCTTAGAGAGAGGCCTTGCACAAGGTGAGTACCCACCTCCACGCTTCCGCCTTTGCGCGCAGTGAGCTCTGCAAATTCGACAGCATCGGTTGCGAGGCAGCGCCCCGGCTTGGCTGTCGGATTTAATCGCTGGAGTTCGAGACGTAAGAGATCCTCAAATGCTGCGCCGACGAGTTGATGCGCATCGCAGAGCGGTACCGCCAATAATTTCCGATGAGGACTAAGTTGCGGCCGAAATCGCAAAGACCTAAGAGGCCATGGGATTGGTCGCCGGCGTCTGCGGGCGAATAATCCGTCTAGTTCGGCGGAAAGACACGCTATCTTGTCGCTGAATTTTCGCTTCCTGCGCTTCGTTGTAGGCACTTTCGAGGCTGTCAGTAAGGCACTGCTATTTCCGCAGAATCGGGTCCAGAGTCATGCTCTCCAATCCGGTCTATCAAAAGTCACTGTGATCTTGCCCACGAATCGTGGACACCTTAATCAAGGGTACATCGCTCCAAGGCCAACGGGGCTTCATAGTTCAACGTGAGGAGTGAACGGGGTCAGGTTGAAATATCCGCGCGTCCGAACCGTTTCCTTGAAGTCTCGAGTCAGTGCCATTTGATCTCCGGGGTGCTAACCGGGGGGGGTATAGTAACTTATATGTTACTACAAGGGGGGTCAGGTCTAGAAATATAAGAACTGATAATTCAAGACTTGACCAAGTTGATTGCACTGCTGTCGGGGTTAGTATCCCCCCCTTTAAGGTGGACGTTGAGTAATTCTCAGCGTACCTGGTACTAGGTGGTGGTCGGTAAGTTAGGAAAGTATATACCGCGATTCGGAGTGGCTGGAGAGCGTTCGCGCGCTACCCTAGAGATTCATTTATCATATCCTCCCCTTGAGCCCGCTTTTTCCAGGCGCGTTCCCGCGGCGTCTTTAGCGGTTAGAGGTCGGCTTCAGGACTAGCGACTACCGCGCGAGGCGAAGCTCCCTCATCCCTCATCCCTCATCCCTCACCAGGCGATGGACCCCCCATCGACTGGGATAATCGCCCCGGTCATGAAGTTGGAGGCGTCGGACGCGAGCAGCACCGCAATGCCCTTGAGATCGTCCGGCCCGCCGGTGCGGCCGAGCGGGATCTCGCGCAGGATCTGCTCGCCACCGCGCTCGAACAGCTTCTGGTTGATCGGTGTCACGAAGAATCCCGGGCAGATGCAGTTGACGTGGATGTTGTGCTGCGCCCACTTGATGGCGAGATCGCGGGTGAAGTTGACCAGCGCCCCCTTGCTGGTGCTGTAAACGATCGAGTCGTAGGCCCTGGGGTTGCGGCCCTGGAGCCCGGCGATCGAGGCGATGTTGATGATCTTGCCGCGCCTCGCCTTGATCATCTCGCGGCCGAAAATCTGCGAGCAGATGAAGGGCGCGGTGATGTTGAGCTCCATGATCTGCCGCCAGCGGTCGAGCGGCATCGCCTCGGCTGGCGCGACCCATGCCTTGCCCGCGTTATTGACCAACACGTCCACGCGCCCGAATTTCTTCAACGTCGCGTCCTTCACCGCTTCCACCTGGTCGGGCTTGGTGACGTCGGCGGCCAGCGCGAGCGCTTTCACGCCGAGCTTTTCGATCTCCCGCGCCGCTTTTTCGCAGTTTTCGAGCTTGCGCGAGCAAATGACGACGTTCGATCCCGCCTCGGCGAGCCCCGTCGCCATCTGGAGGCCGAGCCCCGTCGCGCCCCCGGTTACGACACTAACTCTACCTTGGAGGTTGAATAGGTCTTTCACGCTTGCCATGACTGTCACCTATCATAAGTTTGGAGTGTCGAGGAATGAGTGTCGAGGGAAGAGGCTAGAACGGGTGAGGGGGTGTTTCCCCTCGACACCCGACACTCGTCACTCGTCCCTGAGCAACTGCGCGGCAATGATATTGCGCTGTATCTCCGAGCTGCCCTCGTAGATGCGGGTAATGCGCGCGTCGCGGTACACGGTCTCGATCCCCGCCTCCCGCATGTAGCCCATGCCGCCGTGGATCTGCACCGCGCAGTCCACCACCTTCGCCAGCGACTCGGTGGCGAAGAGCTTGGCGGCCGAGGCTTCCAGCGTGCCGCGCTCGCCGCGCAGTATCGCCTCGATCGCGCGTTCGGTGAGCAGCCGCGAGGCATCGCGCGCCACGCCCATGTCGGCGAGCATCCATTGGAGTCCCTGGTGCTCGGCGATCTTCTTTCCTCCCTGCACGCGTGTTTTCATGTAATCCACGCTGCGCTCGATCAATTTGTCCATCATGCCGCAACTGCGCGCGGCGATGGTCACGCGTCCCATGGTCAGGGTCTTGAGCGCCTGGACGTAGCCCATGCCCTCCGCTCCGAGCAGGTTCTCCGCCGGCACCTCGCAGTCGCTGAACGCGAGCGGCGCGGTGGTGCAGCCGTGCATGCCCATCTTGAGCTCGTTGCGGCCTACGCTGAACCCCTTGAAGCCGCGCTCGATGATGAAGGCCGAGATGCCCTTGATGCCTTTCGCCTTGTCGGTGACCGCCATCACCGTGAACACGTGCGCGATGCCGCCGTTGGTGACGAAAGCCTTCTCCCCGTTCAACACGTAACGGTCGCCCTTGCGGACCGCGGCGGTCCTGATGTCGGCGGGGTTGGATCCGGCGTGCGGCTCGGTCAGCGAGAAACAGCCGACCCATTCCCCGGTGGCCATGCGCGGCAGGTACTTGCGCTTCTGCGCCTCCGAGCCCAGCGCGACGATGCCGGTGGTGGCGATGCCGGTATGGTTGCCGATGACGGTGGCGAAGCCGTAGTTGGTCCGTCCCATCTCCTCCTCGATCGCGCATTTGCCCGCGAGGTCGAGACCGATGCCGCCGTACGGCTCCGGGACGGTGAGCCCGAACAGCCCCATTTCCCGCGCCTTGCGGAGGAGATCCTCGGGGATCGTGTCGTGCTCCTCGATCCAGCGCGAGCGCGGGTCCACCTCTTTCTGAATGAAGCGGCGCACCTCCTCGCACAGGCGGCGGACTTCGGGAGTCAGATTCATGAATGGACAGGATTGACCGGATTTACAGCGTTAACCCCTGCTCTAAAAACAAGGAATAGACAGGATTTACAAGATTAACAGGATTAGAGCAAAGCAAATCCGCAAAGAACTGGGGGTGTTTGAATCTTGTTAGTCCTGTTAATCCTGTCTATTTGTTGCCTTCCGTGCGCGGGCGAATCAGCGCATCCGCCGCTTTGACCCCGTGCCCGGCGGGGAACACGAACAACGGATTCACATCGAGTTCGGAAATAGAGTCTTTCAAGTCTATCGCCAGCGCGGAGAGGCGCACGATAACGTCCACCAGCGCGTCCACGTCGGCGCGCGGCCGGCCGCGCGCGCCGGCCAGCATCGGGTAGCCCGCGATCTCCTCGACCATCTCGCGCGCCACCGATGGCGTCACGGGCGCGAGCCGGAACGAGACGTCCTTCAGCACCTCGGCAAAGATGCCGCCGAGCCCGAACATCACTGCGGGTCCGAACAGGGGGTCGTTGGTCACGCCCAGTATCGTCTCGACGCCGTCCTTCACCATTTCCTGCACCAGCACGCCTTCTATCCTCGCATCTTTCTTATAGGCGCGTGCGTTCGAAAGCACCTCCTCGTATGCCGAGGCCAGCTCTGCGTCAGACTTGATATCGAGTCGTATCGCGCGCGCTTCGGTCTTGTGTGAGATGTCCGGCGACTGCACCTTGAGCGCGACGGGGTAGCCGATGGAGCGTGCGATTGCGAGCGCCCCGTCCTTACTCGACGCCAGCGCCTCGCGCGTAACGGGTATCCCATAATCAACCAAAACCCGTTTTGCAATGTGCTCCGAAACGTCGGCGGTTCGTCCCGCGAGCGTTTGCCGGGCGGCGGCGCTGGTGAATGCGACGGCTTTCTCCGACCTCTGGCGGTTACGCCGACGTTGTGCTTCCGCGTACCAGGAGAGCGCGGCCATGGCGCGCCCGCAGCGCACCGGCGACTTGTAGCGCGGAATGCGCGCGGCATCGAGCGCGGCGTAAGCCTCGGGCGCCACCTCGTCACGCGCGCTCCAGCAGATGAAGACCGGCTTGTCGGTGCGGGCAGCGCCCGCGACGATCTGCGCTGCGACCTTGGCCGCGAGCTCGCCCTGCAACGAGGCGTTGATCATCGCCACGCAATCCACGTTGGGATCGTCCACTATCGCCTGGAGCGTCAAGCCGATCAACTCGGTATTGTTGAAGATCGCCGCCGTGACGTCCACGGGGTTGAGCAGCGAGCCGTAGGCGGGCACGAAGCTGCGCAGCTTCTCACCCGTCTGCGGCGCGAGCTTGGTCACCTGCATACCGCGCGCGATGCACTCGTCGGTCATCAGGATGCCAGCGCCGCCGGAGATGGTGATGATGGCGAGGCGGTTGCCTCTGGGCAGCCGGCCGCAGCGGAACGCGCGGCCGTAGTCTGCCACGTCCTGAATGTCCTCGACCTGGAGGATGCCGGACTGCCTGAAGGCGGCCTTGTAGAGCTCCATCGCGCCGCCGAGATTCGCGGTATGCGAGCGCGCCGCCTGCTGCCCCTGCTCGGTGTTGCCGACTTTCCACATGAGGATCGGCTTCCCCGCATCCAGCGCCTTGTTGCCCGTCTCGAGCAGCCGGCCCGCGTCTCTCAGCCCCTCAATGTAGCCGACGATGATCTCGGTCTTCGGATCCTTTATGTAGTAGTCGATGAAATCGAGCGTGGACACGCCGATTTCATTGCCGGTCGTGACCATCTGGCGGAACGGCAGCCCCCCGTCCTTGGATGAGAGGTTCATCACGGAAAAGCCGAAACCGCCGCTTTGCGACACCATGCTCACCGTCCCGGGATCGTAATCGGCGTTGAACACCGAGCCGAAACCGGCGAACACGCCGTCCGCGACGTTGATCATGCCCTGGCAGTTGGGGCCAATCACGCCGATGCCGTGCTCGTGCGCGATGGTGGCGAGTTCCTGCTGCAGCCTGACGCCCTCGCCGCCCATCTCGGAAAAGCCCGAGGTGAAGATGATCACGTACGGCGCGCCCTTCGCGCCGCACTGGCGCAGCATGTCGCCAACGCGCGCGGCGTTCACCAGGATCAGCACGAGATCCGGGATCTCCGGCACGTCCGCGAGCGCTGGATAGCACTTCACGCCCGCAACTTCCTGATAGCGCGGGTTCACCGGGTAGAGTCTTCCCTTGTAGCCGTGGCTCTTGAGGAATTTCAGCGGCTGGCCGCTGATGGTGTTGAGGTCCTGCGACGCGCCGACGATCGCGATGGCGCGCGGATTGAAAAAGCGTTCGAGGTCGGTGCGCACGCTGCACGCAAAGTTCTTATCGTGGAACCCGCGCGTTGAGCCGCGACCCATTCGTCGGTTCGAACGCGCGGAGTTGAACCGGCGCGAAGCGTCCGGATTCAACGTGGAATTATACGATGCCCGCGCTTGGGGAAGCGGGACACGGGTGCTATCATGCGCGTGCCACGGAAAACACCGGGACCGTATTGTGAACACCGTCGCCACCGCCATCGCCGCACCACGCTCGTTCAAGGACGTCTGGCTGATCTCCGCCGGCCACGCGTTCACGCACTGGTACACCGCGACGTTCTACCTGCTGCTGCCGCTGATCGGGAAGGAACTGGGCCTCTCCTTTACCGAGATCGGCCTGATCATGACCACGCAGCACATCGTGGGCGCGATTTCCAACCTGCCGGGCGGCATGGTGGTGGACATGGTCGGCAAGAAGGGCTACCTGATGGCGACCTCGCTCTTCTGGGTCGGCTTCCCGTACGCGCTGATGAGCCTCACGCACAGCTACTGGATGCTGCTCGTGTGCGTGACGTTGGTCGGCATCGGCAACAACCTCTGGCACCCTGCCGCGATCACCACGCTCGCCTACCGCTACCCCGAGCGCAAGGGGCTGGTGCTGTCGTTCCACGGCATGGGCGGCAACGTGGCCGACGGCCTTGCCCCCCTCGTGGTGGGGGCGCTCCTCGCCTGGTTCACCTGGCGCACGGTGGTCGTCATCAACGTCGTGCCGGGACTGGTGATGGCGGCGATGATTCTCGTCATGCTGGGCGCATTCAACATGAGTTCGTCGCACGATCACGTCAATGCCAGCGGCAAATCGCGCGGAGTGAGAAACTATTTCAAGGATTTCGCGAGCCT
>JBGQGU010000057.1:0-10469 GCA_041497655.1 Gammaproteobacteria bacterium | reverse complement strand
TACGATCAGGCCTCCAACAAGAAAGAGCCAGGATAGCGACCCGGGAGATACCCATGTCTGTAAGGCCAGCATCAAGGGGTAGGGCCAGACCACCGCGCTCATAGCCAGGAAATCCGCTACTTCACCCAAGGTCGGTTTGGCCAGATGGCCGACGACAGCAAGGCCTGAAAACACGACATATCCGGCTGCCATCTCGCTTACCAAGCGGTATCGGGAGAAATTACTCATTGTCGGTTGGAATCTTACGTTCCGGTTAAGCGGCGCGCTTTGGCGTCCGCCTTGAACCGGTGGTTAGATCTTTCTTCATCGATTTGCGCAAGACTTCATTGATGCGGGTTTGGTAACCTCGGCCGTGCGCGCGAAAGAATGCGATCACATCGGCATCGAGTCGAATGGCGGTCAGCACCTTGGTCGGTGCCTTCTGGGGCCCGCGACCGCGCTTGAGCACGGGAGTGCCCAGCATTTCTTCCGACCAAGGCGGGTTATCCGGGTCGGCCCGCTTACTTGAAGTAGTCTTTGGCGATTTTAAAGTAATAGCGCGTTTCATATTTCTCCGCTCTCCGCAATGAAATGATGTGCGGCCCCGTCGAGCGTTCGGTGTAAACCATCACGACAGCCTCGCCCTCAAGAAGACCGAAAGTCACCAGCCGTTTCTCGCCATAGGCGCGGCGAATGTCCTCGCGGGTAATCGTGAAGTTGTCCCAGATCGCCTCGCACCCTTCGAAGTCGAGGCCGTGATCCTTGAGGTTTCGCCGGCGCTTGGCTTCGTCCCAGGTAGCCACTAGTATATTGTATATACAATATGCAGGGAACGCAACCGCCAAGTAAAGAAAGATCTAACGAAACGTGTAATGGACAGACGAAATTCTACCTATTCATGTGCTAGATAGACGAAATGCCATATAACACGTCGGGAAGCCTGGCCAGCATACTTGTGCAAAGTGGCAGTTGGCGGGGGTTCTGCTCATCCCTGGTCAGTGACCCCGGCCCGCCGCGCTGCATCGCGTCGGGCGTTCGCCGGCTCGAACGTGCGCAGGCACGTTCATCGAATTCCCGGCTCACCCCTCATCCCTCATCCCTCGGGCGGCTGCGGTGTTAACATCGCCTGAAACATCGGTCCGGCCCATCCATAACGGATCGCGAACGTGATTGGGAGGAGCAGCCGCCCTTGAAAGCGCCGCCGTTCGCCTATGCCCGTGCCCGCAGCCTGGCCGAGGTTTTCGACCTGCTTGCCAGGCACGGCGACGGCGCGAAGCTGCTCGCGGGCGGGCAAAGCCTCATCGCGACGCTCAACATGCGGTTGTCCGCCCCGCAGCTGCTGATCGACATCAGCCGTCTTACGGAACTCTCGGGCATTCAGGTGCGCGACGGCACGGTGAGAATCGGGGCGCTCACCACCCATGCCGAGATCGAGCGCTCGGCGGAGATCCGCAAGCACCTGCCGCTGCTTGCACAGGCCGCGCCGCACATCGCGCACGCGGCCATCCGCAACGTCGGCACCTTCGGCGGCAGCATCGCGTTGGCGGATCCGGCCGCCGAGTGGCCCGCCTGCTGCGTCGCGCTGGATGCGCAGTTCGTGATCGCAGGCAGGGCGGGCACGCGCCGGGTCGCGGCTCGCGATTTCTTCAAGGGACTCTACGCCACGGCGCTGCGGCCGGACGAGGTCCTGACGCAGGTCGAGATCACGGTGCCGGGACCGGAATATCGCAGCGCGTTCGTCGAACTCGCGCAGCGGCGCGGCGACTACGCGATCGTCGGCGTCGCAGCGGTTGCGAAGTGCGCACGCGGGGTGCTGTCGGACCTGCGTCTCGCATTCCTCGGCGTGGGACAGGTACCCGTGCTAGCCCGCGGCGCGATGGCGGCGATGGAAGGCAAGCGTGAAGTGGCCAATGCGATCGCCGCAGCGACCCAAGCGCTGGCGCGTGACCTCGACCCCGGCCCGGATCTCTATTCCTCCGCTGCCACCAAGATGCGCCTCGCTCGCGCGCTGACCGGGCGCGCGCTCACGGCCCTCGCCGTATAGAAACTGAAATCAAAATAGACAGGATTCACAGGATTAACAAGATTCGATCGGGGGACTGCCGGCTTCTTTCGTTTCTGTTCTTGTTCTAATCCTGTGAATCTTGTAAATCCTGTCCATTATTGCTGTTGAGGCGACAGCCACGAACATGGAGCAGGCGCTAGAAACCACGCTGACCGTCAACGGGACGTCGTTCACGCGGCGCATCCCGGCGCGCCAGCATTTGATCGACTTCCTGCGCGAGGAGCTGGGGCTGACCGGCTCGCATGTCAGCTGCGAGCACGGCGTGTGCGGGACGTGCACGGTGCGCGTGGACGGCAGGATCGTCCGCGGTTGCCTCATGCTTGCGGTGCAGGCCGACGGCCGGCGCGTCGACACGATCGAGGGCCTGTCGGACTCCGGCGAGCTCGCCGAGCTGCAGGAGGCCTTCCACCGCCGGAACGCGCTGCAGTGCGGTTTCTGCACGCCCGGCATGCTGATCGCGGCGCAGGACCTGGTCGCGAGCGAGCCCGATGCCTCGCGCGAGAGGATCCGCGAGCACCTCTCGGGCAATTACTGCCGCTGCACCGGCTACCAGGCGATCGTGGACGCGATCGAAGACGTGCTCGCCGCGCGGCGGAAGAAAACGTAGAAAGCCCATTGGCCACGGAATCACACGGAAACACACGGAATTGAGAGCAACATTGCGGTCACTGAATCATATGGACAAGATGGACAGGACGATGGATCCGAACGATGTCGTTCTCGAGTTTGTAATTCGCTTTCTGTTACTTCCGTGTACTTCCGTGAGTTTCCGTGTGTTTCCGTGGCTGAATGGATTTTGACATGGGTTCCGCGAGCGACAGCGGCTACATCGGCAAGAGTGTCCCGCGCGCCAACGCGAAGCGCCTGCTGCAGGGGCGCGGCACCTACGTGGACGACCTGCGGCTGCCGCGCCTCGCGCACGTGGTGTTCTTCAGGAGCCCGCATGCGCATGCGCGCATCCGCAGGCTCGACTTCGGACACGCGAAGGGAATGCCAGGTGTGATCGCGGTGGTGGACGGGCGCGCGCTGGCTCAATATTGCAAGCCGTGGGTGGGGGTGCTGGGGCATCTCAAGGGCATCAAGTCCCCGCCCCAGCACGCGATCGCCATCGACCGCGCCTGCTGGCAGGGCGAGGCCGTCGCGGCGGTCGTCGCCGAGACGCGCGCGCAGGCCGAGGACGCGGCCGAGCACATCGAGGCCGAATGGGAGGCACTGCCCGCGGTGGTCGAGATGGAGGACGCGCTCGCCGGCCGCCGCGTGATCCATCCCGATCTTGGCGACAACATCTGCTTCAAGCGCGAACTCGACACCGGCGGCGTGGACGCCGCCTTCGCAAAAGCCGACCTCGTCGTGGAGGAAACCTACGATTTTGCCCGCCACACCGGCGTCACGCCGGAGCCCCGTTCCATCCTCGCTGACTACAACGCGGCCGAGCACGCGCTCACCGTCTACCACTCGACGCAGGCGCCGCACATGATGCAGGACATCTTCTCGCGCCACCTCGACATCCCCGAGGGCAACGTGCGGGTGATCGCGAAGGACGTCGGCGGCTCCTACGGCATCAAGGTGCACGTGTATGCCGACGAGATGGCGACCGCCGCGCTCTCGGTGATGCTGCGGCGCCCGGTCAAGTTCGTCGCCGACCGGCTCGAGTCGTTCATCTCCGACATCCACGCGCGCGAGCACCGCGCGAAGGTGCGGCTCGCCTGCACCCAGGACGGCGAGATTCTCGCTTTCGACCTCGACGATCTGACCGGGATCGGCCCGTACTCGGTGTATCCGCGCACCAGCGGCATCGAGGGCAACCAGGTCGTGAACCTGACGGGCGGCCCGTACAAGCACCGTGAGTACCGCGCGAAGATGCACGTCGTGTTCACCAACAAGAACGTGACCTGCCAGTACCGCGCGGTCGGCCATCCGATCGCGGTCGCGCTGACCGAAGGCATCGTCGATCTCGCCGCTCACAAGCTCGGCATGGATCCCGCCGAGTTTCGCCGCAAAAACCTCATCCCCGACGACGCCTACCCCTACACCTTCCCCTCCGGGATCAAGTTCGAGAAGCTTTCGCACCACCAGGCGCTCGACAAGCTGCTCGCGCTGATGGACTACAAGAAGCTCCGCGCCGAGCAAGCAGCGCTGCGCAAGCAAGGCGTGCACCGCGGCATCGGGCTTGCCGCGATGATTGAGGTCACCAACCCCTCGCCCGCGTTCTACGGCGTGGGCGGCGCGCGCATCTCCTCGCAGGACGGCGCGACGCTGCGCTTCGAGCCGGCCGGCATGGTGACCTGCATGGTGAGCGTCACCGAGCAGGGCCAGGGCACCGAGGCCGTGTTCGCGCAGATCGCCGCCACTGCGCTCGGCGTCACGATCGACCGCGTGCGCGTCGTCACCGGGGACACCGGCATCACCCCCTACGGCGGCGGCACCTGGGCCTCGCGCGGCGCCGGCATCGGGGGCGAGGCGGTGCTGCAGGCAGGCAAGGTGTTGCGCTCGAACATCCTCGACGTGGCGGCGGCGATCCTCAACACCGACAAGTCGGAGCTCGACATCGCGGGCAACGAGATCGTGAGCAAGACGAGCGGCGAGCCGCGGCTCGAGCTCTCGGAGCTCGGGCGCGTCGCCTACTTCCGCCCCGACACGCTGCCGGAGAAATTCCAGTCCGAGCTGATGGTCACCCGCCACTACACGCCGCGCGGCTACGGCTTCGCCTTCACCAACGGCATGCAGGCTTCCCTCGTCGAGGTGGACATGGAGACCGGCTTCGTGAAGCTCCTCAAGCACTGGTGCGTGGAGGACTGCGGAACGGTGTTGAACCCGATGCTGGTGGACGAGCAGGTCCGGGGCGGCATCGTGCAGGGCATCGGCGCGGCGCTCTACGAGCACTGCCTCTACAGCGCCGAGGGCCAGCTCTTGAACGGCAATCTCGCCGACTACCTGGTGCCGATGGCGGGCGAGATGCCCGACATCGTCGTCGGCCATATCTCCACCCCCACCCGCATTTCGGAACTCGGCGCAAAGGGCGCGGGCGAAGCGGGCACGGCCGGCGCGCCGGGCGCGGTGATGAACGCAATCAACGACGCCCTCGCCCCGTTCAACGCCCGCGTCACCGCGCAGCCCTTCACCCCCGAGCGCGTCTTGAAAGCGCTCGGCAAGATCTAGGAATTTGTCGGACCTTGGTCCAACAAATTCCTCAAATAGAACTCCAATCCCGGAGAACCTACAGGACTCGAACTATGGAGTTCCATTAAAGCCCCCGGGTCTGTGAAATGCTCGAATAGTCATCGCTCGGCACTTACCACCGGCAATTGCAGCCGTGTTCTCGGGGGCTTCCGCTTGACAATTAGTGCCGCGCTTCCATAATCGCCGGACACTTGGTAGGCCATCTGCGGCACCCAAACCATGACGGTCCGTTCCCTGCAGCACATCGCCCTGACGGTGCCGGATGCCGCCGTCGGCAGGAAGTTCTACAGCGATTTCGGGCTGGAAGGGCGCGAGGACGGAAAGCGGGTCATTATGCGCTGCCACGGGCGCGACCAGGACCAGTTGATTCTGGTCGAGGGAAAAAAGAAGCGCATGCACCACATCGCCTTCGGCGCGCGCGCGGAAGCGGTCGCGGGTCTCAAGAAACGGCTCGAGCTGAACGCCACCCAGCTGCTCGATGCGCCGCGGGAGTCACCGGGGGACGGTATCTGGTTCCGCGACCCGGATGACGTGCTGATCAACGTGCGCGCCGCGGAGCCGGCGCAGTGGCTGCCGGCGCCGGAATGGAAAATCAACAACCCCGGCCATCTTAACCGGGTCGGCGTCCCGGGCCATCCCCCTCGCGACATGCCGGTGCGGCCGCGGCGCCTCGGCCACACCCTGCGCTTCACGCCGAACCTGGAGAAGCAGGTCGATTTCTATACCCGGGTCGTCGGCATGCGGCTGTCGGACCGCGCGCAGGACATCGTGGCCTTCCTGCGCAGCGGCGAAGGCGGCAGCGACCATCACCTGCTCGCCTTCCTGAAGAGCGACCGGCCGGGGTACCACCACGCGAGCTTCGAGGTCGCCAACGTGGACGAGCTGGGTGTGGGCGCCTGCCGCCTCCTCGAGAAGGGATACCGTAACGGCTGGGGCTTCGGCCGGCATGTCATCGGCTCCAATTTCTTCCACTACATCCGCGACCCGTGGGGCAGCCTCGCCGAGTATTTCTGCGACATCGACTACATCCCGGGCGACATGGACTGGAAGCCGAAAAACTACCCGCCGGAGGACTCGCTCTACGTCTGGGGGCCGAGGGTGCCGGACGATTTCGGCAGGAACTTCGAAGCAGCGGATTAGCAGCCCGTCGGAATCGAGTGCCGACGGGCTGCTAAAGCAAATCCGCCCGAAAAATTGGGGGAAGACCTGACGGAACATGCCTGTTGACCTGCGATCGGCGCCGAGAGTGGAGATGAGTTCGTGTTTCGATGGCCCTTTTTGCGGTTTTCGAGCGGGCGGATTTGCATAAGGAGTTTGCCGGACACGGATCCGGCAAACTCCTTTGATTGACACACTGGCAACTCGGGTGCCAGCATTAGCCGAACCACCAAGGAGGGGACAACGATGAAACTGATCCGCGCATTAGTAGTGATACTGGGTGCCGTGCTGCTCGCGGCCTCGGGGGCAGTACCGGCGCAGCAGCCGCTCAAAATCGGCTTCGGCATGAGCCTGACCGGCCCGCTCGCCGGCAACGGCAAGGCGGCGCTGATCTCGATGCAGATCTGGGCCGAGGACGTCAACGCCAAGGGCGGCCTGCTGGGCCGCAAGGTCGAATTGGTCTACTACGATGACCAGACCAGTCCCGCGACCGTGCCGGGCATCTACACCAAGCTGATCGAAGTGGACAAGGTGGACATGGTCGTGTCGGGGTACGGGACCAACGTGATCGCCCCGGCGATGCCGCTCATGATGCAGCGCAAGCTCGTGTTCATGAGCCTGTTCGGCCTGAACGTCAATTCCAAATTCAAGTACGACCGTTACTTCCAGATCATGCCGGCGGGACCTGATCCAGCGGTGGACTGGACACGCGGCTTCTTCGAGGTGGCGATGACCCTGAATCCGAAGCCGCAGACCGTCGCTCTGGTCGGTGCCGACGCGGAATACCCGCACCTGGCGCTGGAAGGCGCGCGGGTACACGTCAAGCGGCTCGGCCTGAAAGTCGTTTACGACAAGACTTACCCGCCCAACACGGTTGACTATTCGCCGATCGTGCGCGCGATCCAGGCGACCAACCCGGATCTCGTTTACCTGGCGTCGTATCCGCCGGACTCTGCGGGCATGGTGCGCGCCGCGAACGAAGTCGGTCTGAAGGCCAGGATGTTCGGCGGCGGCCTCGTCGGCACGCAATTCGCGGCGCTCAAGACGCAGCTTGGGCCGTTGCTGAACGGCATGATCAACTACGAGGCCTACGCGCCGGATGTCGGCAGCAAGTTCCCGTCGCTCGACCAGTTCCTTGCCAAGTACCAAGGGCGCGCCATCAAGGAAGGCGTCGACCCGCTCGGGTTCTATCTGCCGCCGTATGCCTACGCGATGATGCAGGTGCTGGAACAGGCGATCAAGGCAACAGGCGGGCTCGACCAGGCGAAGCTCGCCGATTACATGCACAAATTCGAGTTCGACACCTTTGTCGGCAAGGTACGATTCGCCAAGAACGGGGAGTGGGCCATACCGCGCATGCTGACGGTGCAGTACCAGGGCATCCGCGCCAACGACCTCGAGCCGTGGATGAAACCGGGTCACGTCACCGTGCTTTACCCGAACGAATACAAGACCGGTTCGGTGAAGGCGCCCTACCACGAAAACAAGAAGTAGGCATCGACTGGCACCGGCGGGGAGACCCGCCGGTTTCGTTTTGGAGCCCATAACACGATGAAACGCGCGTGCGGTGCGAGCCAGAATTGGCAATGGCGCGAAGCGAGGTGCAGCCAATATCTGGAATATTGGCAAGCCGAGCGACAAAGCCAGTGACGATTCTGGCCGCAACCCCTTGCGGGCTGGCGCGATTTTGGCTCCCAGTAACTCGTCTGGTGCCCGTCCAATGCGGACACGGCTGAGAGCGCGCTGGCGCGGGTGGCCAAAATCGTGACAGCGCAGCGTGTGTTTAATCGTGTTATGGGCTCCTAGCGCCATGGATATTTCGCCGGCGTTGCTGTTCAACGCCATCATCGCCGGGCTGTTGCTGGGCGGCTTCTACGCCGCCATGAGCGTCGGCATCTCGATCTCGTTCGGGATGCTGGACGTGGTCAACATCGCCCACCCGGGGTTCATCATCCTCGGCTCCTACATCGCCTATATCGTCAACGACCGGCTGGGGTTCGACCCGATCTTGGTGTCGGTGGTGCTGTCACCGCTCTTCTTCGCGCTGGGGATGGCGCTCTACCGCGTCTATTACCTGTGCTTCGAGAAACGCGGGCAGGAATCGCTGCGCGGGCTCGCGTTCTTCTTCGGCATCCTGTTCATCACCGAGGTCGCGCTGGTCCTGATCTTCGGCGTGGATTACCGCACCGTGAAGAGCGCCTATGCCGAGACGACCCTGCGGCTCGGGGTGCTCGACTTTCCGCTGCGACTCGTGGTGCCGTTTCTCGTATCGATGGCGATGGTGGTGGGCGTGCAGCTGTTCCTGACGCACACCTTTTTCGGCCGCGCCGTGCTCGCCGTGGCGCAGGACCAACTCGCCTTGCGCCTGATGGGCGTCAATCCGGTCAGGGTGAAGGAACTCGCGTTCGCGCTCTCGATCGCCACCGCCGGGGTGGCGGGGGCGTTCCTGATCGTCATCCAGCCGGTGCAGCCGGCGATCGGGCGCGAGTTCATCGGCCTGGTGTTCGCGGTCTGCGTGCTCGGAGGCATGGGCTCGATCTGGGGCACGCTGCTGGGCGCGTTCGTGCTCGGCCTTGCCGAATCGTTCACCTCCACTTTCTTCGGCCCGTCGTGGGCGCCGGCGGTCTCTTTCGGCCTGCTGCTCGCCACGCTCGCTTTCAGGCCCTCCGGGCTGCTCGGCCGATGAGCAACCGGGTCTTCGCCGCCTGCGCGTTCGCGATCGCGCTCGCGATCGCCGCCGGCAGCCAGTTCATCCCCAACGAGTATTTTTTCTCCGCGGCTTACACGGTGCTCCTGTTCGTGATCCTCGCCACGGCATGGAACATCCTCGGCGGCTACACCGGCTACGTGAATTTCGGATCGGCGGCGTTCTTCGCGATCGGCGCCTACACCACAGTAGCGCTCTACTACGCGTTCAAGGCCCCGCTCCTCGTCACGATCCCGGCGGGGACCGCCGTCGCCGGCCTTGCAGGGCTCGGGCTGGGCTATCTCACGCTGCGGCTGCGCGGGGTGTTCTTCGCCATCGCCTCCCTCGCATTCGCGGTGGTGCTATATATCTTCGTCGTGAACTGGGATTTCGTCGGCGGAGCGCGCGGCGCCTATGTGCTGCAGCCGAGCGAGGTGCCTTTCGGGCTGCCGCGCTACATCCACTTGCTCTACTCGGTGATGGTGCTGATGGCCGCGCTGGCGCTCGTCGTCGCCCGCGCAATCGAGAAGTCCACCATCGGGCGCGGCCTCGCGGCAATACGCGACGACGAGCTCGCCGCCGAATCCGCTGGCGTGCCAACGCTGCGGCTCAAAATCTTCTCCGCCACCGTGAGCGGCGCGCTGATGGGGATGGCGGGCACGACGTTCCCCTACTACCTTTCCTATATCGAGCCGAGCTCGGCGTTCAGCCTCACCTACGCGGTGAACAGCATCGCCATGCCCCTGATCGGCGGCATGATGAGCTGGATGGGGCCCCTCATCGGCGCGGTGCTGCTCGGCACGGTCCAGCAGCTGGTGCAAGTCACGATCTCCTCGGCCTGGAACCTGCTCATCGTCGGCGTGCTGCTGGTGGCGTTTGTGACGCTCGCGCCGAACGGAATCATGGGCTGGGTGGACGCGTGGCGCCAGCGCCGGCATCGGTGAGGCGTGACGTGATGCGGCGTGACATGATAAAGCGTGACATGGTGCGGCGTGACTCCATAAGTACATTCCCCTCTCCCCCGCTTGCGGGGGAGAGGGTTAGGGTGAGGGGGCGGGGGTGAGGGGGGCTCGAATCACGAATCACGAATCACGCAGTTGGATAAGCCATGAGTGAAGCGTTGCTTGAAGTACAAGGCGTAACCAAGCGCTTCGGCGGTTTCACGGCGCTTGATGGCGTGGACCTCGTGGTGCGGCCGGGCGAGCGGCTCGGGCTGATCGGTCCCAACGGGTCGGGCAAGAGCACGCTCGTGAACTGCATCTGCGGCGCGCTGCGCAACGAGGAAGGCGTGATCCGCTTCGAGGGGCGCGACATCGGCGCGCAGCCCACGCACCGCCGCACCCGCCTCGGGATCGCGCGCAGCTTTCAGATCCCCAAGCCGTTCGTCAGCATGTCAGTGCT
>JBGQGU010000056.1:0-10477 GCA_041497655.1 Gammaproteobacteria bacterium | reverse complement strand
GTTCGCTTCCGCCAGCTGATAGGCGAGGGAAAATGGGTGGAGGCAAGCCATATCCTGGCCCGCGTGCGAACGGATTTTCCCTTCGTTGACCGTATCACCCTGAATGACGTCGAGGGGACGCTCAAGGCCGACATCCCGGTAGTGCCTGAGGCCATGGGCAGGAATTTCTCCGAGCGCGATTGGTACAAGGGCGTTTCGCGCGAATGGAAGCCCTACGTGTCCAACGTGTACAGGAGGCTTGTTGGACCTGTGCTCAATGTTTTCGGCGTTGTCGTTCCCATCCGGCATGAAGACGGGAAAGTGCTTGGGACCCTGTTGTTGCAGGTGAGGCTGGATACTTTGTTCGAATGGACACGAGACGTGGATATCGGCCGCGAAGGCTACCTCTATGTCGTTGACCGAACGGGCAGAGTTGCTTTCCACCCGCGGTTGGCGTTGCAGGGGGATTTCGTCGAATTGTCCGCGGTGCCGGCTGTCCGCCTGGCGCTCGAAGGCCGGAAGGGCGTCGAGGTCGCGGCCGACCCGGGCGCGAGCGAAGAGAGCGTCAGGGCCTACGAGCCAGTGCGGAAATACGGCTGGGCGGTCGTCGCCGAGCAACCCGCGCGTACTGCTTTCGCAACTCGGAACCAGCAATTGAATCAGCTATTGCTGGCCTACAGCCTGACGGGATTGTTCTGCATCCTCGCGGCTTACCTGACGTTACGGATCATCATCGAGCGGCGGCGGGGCGAAGAGGACCGCAGGATGAAAGCCGAGCTGGAGCGATTGGTCGCGGAACGCACCGCCCAGCTCGAGACATCCAACAAGGAGCTGGAGAGCTTCAGCTATTCGATTTCCCATGATCTGCGCTCGCCGCTGCGCGCGATCGACGGCTTCTCCCGCATCCTGACAGAGGACTATGGCGACAGGCTCGACGACGAAGGCCGACGCCTGCTCGGCGTTGTCCGTGACAACGGGCG
Source organism: Gammaproteobacteria bacterium (assembly GCA_041497655.1). Classification (GTDB taxonomy): domain Bacteria; phylum Pseudomonadota; class Gammaproteobacteria; order Burkholderiales; family SG8-41; genus SG8-41. The sequence goes on along the minus strand of JBGQGU010000056.1, from coordinate 9,518 downwards.
GAAGATGGGCGAGCTGGTAGACGACCTGCTGGGGTTTTCCCGCCTTAGCCGCGAACCGCTCTCGACCGCCGCGATCGACATGAAGCGCCTGGTCGGGGAGGTGCTCGGGGAGTTGCAGGTGTCCGGAGAGAAGCCGCCCAGATTGGTGCTGGGGGCGTTACCGCCGGCGCGCGGCGACGCGACGCTGTTGAAGCAGGTGTGGGCGAACTTGCTGGGGAACGCGACCAAGTTCAGCGGCAGGCGCGAGCAACCGGTGGTCGAGGTGAGCGGCCATGAGGACGGTACGGAGAGCGTGTACTGCGTGAAGGACAACGGTGCCGGATTCGACATGCGTTATTACGACAAGCTGTTCGGCGTGTTCCAGCGCCTGCATTCGGAAGCGGAGTTCTCCGGCAGCGGCGTCGGGCTCGCCATCGTCCAGCGGATCGTCACCCGGCACGGCGGGCGCGTCTGGGCCGAGGGCAAGGTGGATGAAGGAGCCGCGTTTTATTTTTCATTGCCGAAGGAAAGCCCGATGGCCGGATTTGAGAAGGCAGCCCTTGCCGGAACGGGATGATGGCTAGGACCAAAAAATCGACTCGCCGATGAGACACAGGGTAGCGGAACTAGTCGCCTCCTCCGCGCGCAAGCACTGGGGTTACTACGCCCTGTTCTCTCTGGCATTCGCGGCGATCCTGGTGACGGCCGTGCAGACCTATCGCGCGATCGACCGCGAGCTTGCCGGCGTGGCGTTATCGCGAAGGGCGGCCGTGGCGCAGCTTACCGCGACTGCATTATCAGAAAAGTTCGAGCGCGTCGTCTACATTGGCATCTCTCTCGCCGCCCGTCCTCGCGTCCACGAGCTTGTGGCCGAGGGAAAATGGGTCGAGGCGAGCGGGTTCCTGCGCACCGTACCGAAGGATCTGCCGCTGATCGATCGGCTGCTCCTGGTCGATGTCGAGGGAACGCTGAAGGCGGATGTGCCGGAGGCGCCGGAGGTCCGCGGCACGAGTTTCGCTTTCCGCGAATGGTACCAGGGCGTGAGCCGGGACTGGCGCCCTTATGTTTCTTCGGTTTACAAGCGGACTGCCGCTCCGCAAGTCAACGTCTTCGCGGTAGCCGTGCCGATCCGGAACGCGAGCGGGGGAGTGTCGGGCATTTTGGTGCTGCAGGTGCGGGTCGAACAATTACTCGATTGGGTGAGGGCCACCGACGTGGACCCGCAAGAATACATCTATGTCGTGGATTCGAAGGGGCACATCGCATTCCATTCCAGGTATCCGGACCGAACGGAGCCTGTCGACTTTTCCCATTCACCGATCGTGCAGAAGGTGCGGCGCGGCGAGCATAGCGTGGAAATCGGGTTCGATCCGCTGGAGCGTGAAGATGTTATTTCCGCCTACGCACCCGTACCGGGATACGGGTGGGGCGTCATTATGCAGCAGCCCACTCGCGCTTCCGTCGGCCTCGCAGCGAAGGATCAGCAACTCAACCTGCTCCTGATAGCGTACGGCCTCATCCTGTTGCTCAGCATCGCGGCGATCTATTCGGCCGCACGGATCGTGATCCAGCGCAGACAAGCCGAGGAGGATCGCCGGACGAAGGCGGAGCTGGAGACGGCAAACCAGCTGCTGCGCGAGAGCGAGGCGCGATACCGATACTTGTTCGACAACATGCTCGAAGGATTTGCGTATTGCCGGATGGTTTTCGAGAAGGGCAAGCCGCGGGATTTCGTCTATCTCAAGGTCAATGGGGCGTTTGAACAGTTGACGGGCTTGAAAAATGTCGTCGGGAATAAAGTGACCGAGGTGATCCCTGGCATACGCGAATCCAATCCGGAATTGTTCGAGATCTACGGCAGCGTGGTCCGGACCGGCGAGCCAGCGTCATTTGAATCGTATGTGGATGCCCTGGGAATCTGGTTTTCGATCTCCGCCTACCGTCCGGAAGAAGGGCACTTCGTTGCCGTGTTCAACAATATCACCGAACGCAAGCGTGCCGAAGAGGGAATCCACCAGCTCAACGTCGAGCTGGAGCAGCGGGTCGTCGACCGCACCCGGCAGTTGGAGGCGACCAACAAGGAGCTCGAAGCATTCTCATACTCGGTGTCGCACGACTTGCGGTCGCCGCTGCGCGCGATAGACGGCTTCTCGCGCATCCTGCAGGAGGACCACAGCGACAAGCTGAGCGACGAAGGCCGTCGCCTGCTCGGCGTCATCCGCGACAGCAGCCGGAATATGGGCCGGCTGATTGACGATCTGCTGGAGTTCTCGCGCCTCGGCCGCAAACCGCTCTCGATCGGCGAGATCGACATGAAGCACCTGGTCGAAGGGGTGCTCAGAGAATTGCAGGCGGCCGGTGAGCGGCCGCGCAGGTTGGTCCTCGGGGCGATGCCGCCGGCGCCCGGCGACGCGACGCTGCTGAGGCAGGCTTGGTTGAACCTGCTGGATAACGCCATCAAGTTCAGCGGCAAACGCGAACGGCCAGTGATCGAGGTGAGCGGCCATGAGAACGGTGTGGAATGCGTGTATTGTGTGAAGGACAATGGCGTCGGCTTCGACATGCAGTACTACGACAAGCTGTTCGGCGTGTTCCAGCGGCTGCATTCGGAAGTGGAGTTCCGCGGCACCGGTGTCGGGCTCGCCATCGTCCAGCGCGTGATCACCCGGCACGGCGGGCGGGTGTGGGCGGAAGGGAAGGTTAACGAAGGCGCGACGTTTTATTTCGCGCTTCCCAAGGGAGGCGGGGCATGAGCATCCGCGCCCGGCTGCTGCTCCTGATTCTGTTCGCCACGCTGATCCCTGCGTTGGTGGGCGGGATGCAGTTTCTCGAACGTCGCGACTTCGAGATCGCCGAGGCACAGCGCGATCTGCTTGCCGCCGCACAACGCACTGCGCGAGTCCTGCAAGCCACTGTTCGCGCGACGTCGCAGCTTCACTACGGCTTGTCGCGGGCGCGGGATCTCGATACGCAGGACAAGGCCGCCTGCTCCGCCTTCCTTGCCGATGTGCTGAAAGAGCATCCGCAGTACACCGGGATACTCACGATCACGCCGAAGGGCGACCTGTTTTGCGATTCCCTGCGCACCGGCAGGGCATTGCACCTCACCGACCGCCGTTATTTCCAGCAGGCGCTCGCCTCGGAAAACCCGCTCGCCGTCGAGCCGGCGTTCGGCCGCCTGACGGGGATCGCGGTCCTGCAGGTTGCCTACGCCGCGCGGCGCGAAACGGGCGAACCGAGGTTTGTGCTGCTCGCATCGCTGAACCTGGAAAAGTACATGCAGCTCCGCGCGACGTCCCTGCCGCGGAAAACCGCGGTGATCGCGCTCATGGACGGCAAGGGAACGATACTCACCTGGCATCCCGATGGAGAGAAACTGCGCGGCACGTCGATCGCCGATTCGCCGTTGTTTCGCTTTGCCCGGGAGCGCCACGGGGAAGAGGTGCGGGAAGATATCGAGGTCGGCGGAGTATCCCGGATCTGGGCGGCCAGTGCATTACCCGAGCTCCCCGAAGCGGGGCTGCACGTCCTGGTCGGGGTGGCGAAGAAGGATTTGCTGGCGTCAGCAAATCGAAACCTGAGTCAGGGACTCGCGATCCTGGCCGTTGTCTCGCTGCTGGTATTCGCCGGCGCGTGGGCACTGGTGGAGTTGGGCATTCGCCGCCAGGCGGCGCGCGTCATCGCGGCCGTCTCGCGGTTCGGACGGGGAGATTTTGGCACGCGTATCGGCAAACCTTACCCGCGCGGCGAAATGGGGGACCTGATGGTGGCCCTGGACCACGACTTCGAGTTGATGCAGGCGCAGCGGGACGTGATCCAGAGGCTTAACGCGGACCTGGAGCGCAGGGTGGCCGAGCGCACCGCGCAGATCGAGACCAGTATCAAAGAGCTGGAAGACTTTACCTACACCGTGTCCCACGACCTCCGGACACCGCTGCGCGCGATCGGCGGCTTTTCCCGCATCCTCGAGGAGGATTACGGCGACAAGCTCGATGATGAGGCCCGGCGCCTGATCGGCGTGGTGCGCGAAAACACTCAGAGAATGGGGCAGTTGATCGACGATCTGCTGACCTTCTCCCGGCTGGGACGCAAACCCGTGGCTGCGACCCGCATCAACATGGAGGCGCTGGCGCGCAGCGCGCTGGCCGAAGTCGGCGCGCCTGCGGCCGCGGGGCGGGCCCGGATCGAGATCCACCCCCTTCCCGAGGCGTGGGGCGACCCCGCGCTGATCAAGCTGGTGTGGACCAACCTGCTGTCGAACGCGATCAAGTTCAGCGGCAAGCGCGAGCAACCGGTGATCGAGGTAAGCGGCCCCGAGGACGGCGCGGAGAGCGTGTACTGTGTGAAGGAAAATGGTGCCGGATTCGACATGCAGTATTACGCCAAGCTGTTCGGCGTGTTTCAGCGCCTGCATGGCAACGATGAGTTTCCGGGCACCGGCGTGGGGCTTGCCATCGTGCGCCGTATCGTGTCCCGGCATGGCGGGCGCGTGTGGGCCGAGGGCAAGGTCGATGAAGGCGCCGCGTTTTATTTTTCGCTGCCGCGAGGGAGGCAAGATGGATAAATTTGAGAACGTGGACGTTCTGTTGGTGGAGGACAATCCAGCGGATGCCGAGCTTGCACTGCGCGCGCTGCGCAAGGGCAAGCTGGCAAACAACATTACCTGGGTCAAGGACGGCGCAGAGGCGCTGGAGTTCGTTTTCCGCAGGGGCGCCTACGCCGGGCGTCCCGATCAAAACCCGAAATTGATACTACTCGACATCAAGCTGCCCAAGGTGGATGGCATGGAGGTGTTGAAGCGACTCAAGGAGGATGAGAAGACGCGAGTCATCCCGGTCGTCGTGGTCACCTCGTCGGCGGAGGGGCGCGACCTCGTCGAGAGCTACAAGCTCGGCGTCAACAGCTACATCGTCAAGCCGGTGGATTTCGAGCAATTCAGCGAAACCGTGGCCAAGGCGGGCTTCTACTGGTTGCTGGTCAACAAGACGCCATAGGGCGCGGTCGGGCAGAAAGAGGCCAGGATGGAAAAGGAACTGCGAATACTGGTGATTGAGGACGTGTCGACGGACGCGGAGATCGAAGTCCGCGAGCTGAAGCGCGCCGGCCTGCGCGTCGCGCATCGCGTCGTCGATACTGAGGCTGCCTATCGCGAAGCATTGCGGGAGTTCCGGCCGGACGTCATCCTCTCGGACTTTTCCATGCCGCACTTCGACGGCATGTTGGCGCTTGCGCTTGCGCGCGAGCTCGTCCCGGACATGCCGTTCATCTTCGTCTCGGGCACGATCGGCGAGGAGTACGCGATCCGCGCGCTGAAGAACGGCGCGACCGACTACGTGCTGAAGAACAACCTCGTCCGCCTGCCCGCGGCGGTCGAGCGCGCGTTGCAGGAAGCGAAGGAGCGTTCGGCGCGGCGCCAGGCGGAAGAAGAAATCGCGCACCAGCGCACCTTCCTGCGGCAAGTCATCGATCTCGACCGCAATCGCATATTCGCCAAGGACCGCGAGGGCCGGTTTACGCTGGTGAACCAGGCTCAAGCCGATTTCTACGGATGTTCGGTTGAAGATGTGCTGGGGAAGATCTACCGCGACATCAATCCCCACGCGGAGGAGACGGAGCAGGCTCGGAAAGCCGATCTCGAAGTGATGAACACTCTGCGCGAAGTATTTATCCCGGAACAGCGACTCACGGACGCGGAGGGCAGAGTGCGCTGGTTTCAGACCGTCAAACAGCCCCTCCTTTCCGCAGACGGCAAGGTGAACATGGTGCTCGGCGTCGCGACCGAAATCACCGAGCGCAAGCGAAACGAAGAGGCGTTGAGGGAGAGCGAGTATCGGCTCGATCTTGCGCTGGAGGCTTCCAACCTCGCAACCTGGGAGTGGAACCTTGCGACCCGGGAAGTGCGCTTCAGCCGGCACTGGTGGCCTATCCTGGGGTACCAGCCGGATGACATTCCCCTGCGCATAGAGGCCTGGGAGAAACTCACGCATCCGGACGACATGGCACGGGTGAAATCGATGCTGGCGGCGACTGTCAAGGGGGCGGTTCCGGTATTGGACGTCGAGTATCGAATGCGGGCGAAGAGCGGCGAATGGCGCTGGATCCGGACAGTGGGCCGGGTGGTCGAGCGCGACGCGGCCGGCCGGGCGATGCGCAAGACCGGCACGCACGGAGACATCACCGAGCGCAAGCTCCAGCAGGAGAAAATCGCAGGGTTGAGCCGCATCCACGCGGTGTTGAGCGGCATCAATTCCGCGATCGTGCGCATTCGCGACCGCCAGGAGCTGTTCAACGAAGCCTGTCGCATCGCGGTCGAGCACGGCGGATTCGGAATGGCGTTTATCAGCAAGTTTGACCCGGCAACACTGGATGTCACACCGGTTGCTCACGCGGGGACCGGTGCCGGCACCTTCGCCGGCTCGAAAACCACCATGCGTGCGGACGTACCCTTGGGCCAGGGCGTCGTCGGGCGTGCCATAAGGGCAAAACAAATTATTTTCGTCAACGACCTGACCGCCGAACCCGATCTCGGAAGTGCCAAACGAAGAGAAGCGATTCGCCGAGGCTATCGTTCCCTCATTGCGTTGCCCCTGCTCGTGGAAGGTGCCGTTTTCGGAACCCTCACCTTGTACGCGAAGGAGTTGAATTTCTTCAATGAGGACGAGCTCAAGCTGCTGACCGAGCTTGCCGGCGACATTTCGTTCGCCCTCGAGCATATCGGCAAGGAGGAGAAGATCGCCCGGCTCAGCCGCATCCACGCCGTATTGAGCGGGATCAACTCCGCCATCGTGCGCATCCGCGACCGCCAGGAGCTGTTCAACGAGGCCTGCCGCATCGCCGTCGAGCACGGGAATTTCGGCATGGCCTGGATCGGCTCGTTCGATCTGGATGCACAGGAAGTGACGCCAGTGGCGTGGGCCGGGCTCGAGGCCAGCGAGTATCTGGGTGGCGTCAAGTCCATTATCCGGGACGATCTTCCCCAGGGGCGCGGGGTCCTGGCCCAGGCCATCAGGTCGCGAAAACTGGTAGTTGACAACGATATTACTCTTGACCCGACTGTGGGCGGCAAGCGGAGAGCGGAGGCGATCCGGCGTGGCTACCGCTCGGTCGTCGTCCTGCCCCTGATTGCCGAAGGCGGGGTAATGGGGACCCTCTCGATGTTCGCCAAGGAGCTCAATTTCTTCGACGACGAGGAACTCAAGCTGTTGACCGAGCTTGCTGGCGACGTCTCTTTCGCCCTCGAGCACATCGCCGGGCAGGAGAAGATCGAAAAGCTCTCGCGCGTCCGCGCGGTCTCGAGCGGGATCAACGCCGCGATCGTCCGCATTCGCGAGCGCGAGGGCCTGCTCCGGGAGACCTGCCGCATCGCGTCCGAGGAGGGGAAGTTCGAGATGGTGTGGATCGGAACGCTCCACCCGGAACAGAAGCAGGTCCGCCCCGTGGCGTGGACCGGATTTTCGACGGAAGCAGCGCACGCGGTGAGTTGGGCGACCATTGAAGCTGCGCGGGGCACCCTGGCCGAAGCGATCCAGACCAGGAAGGTGGCTGTGCGCAACGACATTGAAGCCGGGATGCCAACCGGAATGCTGCGGCAGGAAGCGATGAAGAAGGGCTGCTTTTCCACGACCTGCCTGCCGCTCGTGGTGGACGACAGGGTGGCGGGTGTCATCGCGCTGTATGCGGCCGGGCGCGGAGCCTTCGATGAGGATGAGCTGGCGTTCCTCGGGGACGTAGCGTCCAACGTCTCGTTCGCCCTCGAGTCCATCGCGCGCCAGGAAAAGATCGAACGGCTGTCGCGTATTCGGAGGGTGCTGGGCGAGATGAACGCTGCGATCGTGCGCATCCGCGACAAGAAACATTTGTTCGAAGAAGCCTGCCGGATTGCCGTGGAGCACGGGAAACTCGCGATGTCGTGGATCGGGATGCTCGACGAGGCTGCGCAGGCATTAATACCCGTCGCCAAGGCGGGACGGGAGCAGGGCTATCTGGAACGGCTCAAATTGACGATTGATCCGAACATCACCAGTAACCTTGCCTTGGCAGTGGAGGCAGTCGGGCATGGCGCGCCGGTGGTTTGCAACGACATCGCGACCGACGGGCGTATGCGGCCGTGGCGAACGGCGGCGCTGGAGCGCGGCTACCGGTCCATGGTGATGCTGCCGCTGATGCTGGAACAGCGGGCGGTGGGTGTCTTCGCGCTGTACTCCCCGGAACCCGGCTTTTTCGACGAGGAGGAAATGAAACTGCTGGTCGAGCTGGCGGGCGACATCGCGTTTGCGCTGCAGACCATCGAGAAGCAGGAAAAGCTCGACTACCTTTCCTACTACGACCCCCTCACCGGCCTGCCCAATCGCACGCTGTTCCACGATCGCGTCAACCAGGTGCTGCAGGCGCAGCGCGACTCAGGCGGCCGGGCGGCGCTGCTGTTCCTGGACTTGCAGCGGTTCGGCATCGTCAATGATACCTACGGCCGCCAGACGGGGGACGCCCTGCTGAAGCTCGTGGCCGGGCGGCTGGAAAGCGTGCTCGGGAGCCGGGACTTCCTGGCCCGGATTGACGCCGACACTTTCGCGACAGTGTTGCGCGACGTCAAGCACGAGGCCGGCGTCGCGCACACCCTGGAACAGGGCATATTGAACTCCCTGAAGCAGCCATTCGAGACCGGCGGCGTGGAGATCCGCATGGCGGCGCAGGCCGGCATCGCCCTCTTCCCCGGGGACGGTAACGATGCGGAAACCCTGTTCCGCAATGCCGACGCGGCGCTCAACAAGGCGAAGGATGCCGGTGACGTGTACCTGTTTTATGCGCCGCAGATGAACGCCCGGGTCGCCGAGCAACTGAAACTCGAGAACGAGCTCCGCAACGCGATTGTGAACGAACAATATGTCCTTCACTATCAGCCGCGCTTCGATCTCGCCAACGGACAGATCGTCGGGATGGAAGCGCTGATCCGGTGGAGGCATCCCGAGCGCGGAATGGTTTCTCCCGGCGAGTTCATCCCGCTGCTGGAGGAAACCGGGATGATTCTCGACGTCGGGCGCTGGGCACTCAGGCGCGCGGCGCTGCAGCACGCCGCATGGTGCGCCAGTGGCCGGCTGCCGCCGCGCATTGCCGTCAACGTGTCTCCGGCGCAACTGCGGCGCCGGGACTTCGTTGATCACGTGAAGGACGCGCTGGCGGCGGTGGAGCGGGCGGCGGAGCGGATCGACATCGAGATCACCGAGAGCATGCTCATGGAGGACATCGAGGGCAGCATCGATAAGCTCAAGGCCGTGCAGTCGCTGGGTCTGGATATCGCACTCGATGACTTCGGGACGGGCTATTCCTCGTTGAGCTATCTCGCGCGGCTGCCGATCAACTCGCTCAAGGTCGACCGCTCATTCATCATGCAGATGTCGAAGGGCCCGGAGCAGATGGCGATCGTCTCGACGGTGATTTCGCTCGCGCGGGCGCTCAATCTGAAGGTCGTCGCCGAAGGGGTCGAAACCGAGGAGCAAGCCAACCTGCTGCGCCTGCTGCGTTGCGATGAAGCCCAGGGCTAC
>JBGQGU010000055.1:0-10620 GCA_041497655.1 Gammaproteobacteria bacterium | reverse complement strand
CTCGGCTCGGGCGACGGGCGCATCGTCATCACCGCGGCGAAAAAGCACGGGGCGCGCGGCTTCGGGGTGGATCTCGATACCTACCTCCTGAAGATCGCCAACAGCAACGCGAAAAAGGAAGGCGTGGCGGACCGCGCGCGCTTCATCGAGCAGAACCTGTTCGAGACCGATCTGAGCCAGGCGACCGTGATCACGAGTTACCTCCTGCCCAGTATGAACGAGCAGCTGCGTCCCAAGCTGCTTGCGTTGAAGCCCGGCACGCGCGTAGTTGCGCACGACTACGCGATGGGGGATTGGGACCCGGACGATTCGGAGACGCTGATCGTTCCGGAGAAGACAGTCGGCGACCCCGGCAAGAGCTACATCTTCTTCTGGATCGTGCCCGCGCGGGTCGCCGGCCGCTGGGAGTCGCAGATCATGGCGGGAGGCAAGCCCGTGTCCTGGCAGTTCGGCTTCGAGCAGAACTTCCAGCTCGTGCACGGCACCGCGCGCGTGGGCGAGCGGGAAGTGAAGCTGACGCAGTTCCGGATGGTGGGCGAGCAGCTCACGTTCAAGCTCGACGTACCGGCGGCGGGCAAGCCGGTCACCTATCAGTTCCGGGGGTGGGTCAAGGGCGACGCCATCGAGGGCACCGTCACCGTCGGCGACGGCTCCGGCCAGCGGGTGATGCCGTGGCGAGCGAAGCAGACCGCGCGCGGCGAGGCGAATATGGGCGCGGCCGGCAGCGTCACCGTCGCGGGTGTCCGGCAATGAGCGCCTCCGGCCAGTCGCAGCAGCACCACGCGGGAGGCCAGCCGCGCCCGACGCTCACCGTGTTCGACGCGGTGGGCATGATCGTCGGCATCGTCATCGGTGTCGGCATCTTCAAGGCGCCGTCGATCGTGGCCGGAAACGTCTCGGGCGAAACTGCTTTTATCGCGTTGTGGATTGCCGGTGGCGTAATCTCGCTGATCGGGGCGCTGTGCTACGCGGAGCTCGGCAGCTCGCATCCCAATGCCGGCGGCGAGTACTACTTTCTGAGCAAGGCCTACGGCGACTGGCTGGGCTTTCTTTTCGCCTGGGCGCGCATGATGGTGATCCAGACCGGGGCGATCGCCGCGATTGCGTTCGTGTTTGGCGACTACGCATCCACGCTGCTGCCGCTGGGAGCGAAGAGCTCGGCGATTTATGCCGGCCTGGCGGTGATCGCGATCACTGCCCTCAACGTGTCCGGCACCAGCCAGAGCAAATGGGTGCAGAACACGCTCACGATCGCGCTTGCAGCCGCCATTCTCGCGGTGGTGCTCGGTGGACTCACGGCGCCGGCCGCGCCCGTGACGGCGGTGATCCCTGCAAGCGGTGACGCCCGTTCGTGGTTCTCGGGACTCGCGCTGATCTTCGTGCTGCTCACCTACGGCGGCTGGAACGAGGCCGCCTACCTCACGGCGGAGATGCGGGACACGCGCCGCAACATCGTCCGCGCGCTGGTGATTGGCATCGTCGTGATTACCGTGTTGTACGTGCTGCTCAACCTGGCGTACGTCAGGGTGCTGGGCCTCTCCGGCATGCAATCCTCCAAAGCGGTGGCCTCCGACCTCATGAAAGCGACCTGGGGCGAGGGCGGCGCGTGGTTGCTCGGTATCGTGGTGGTGTCGGCCGCACTCTCCACGCTCAACGCGACGGTATTCACCGGCGCGCGCACGAATTACGCGCTGGGACGCGACTTTGTCATCTTCCGCGCGCTGGGTCGGTGGAACGAAAAGGCTGCGGCCCCCGTGAACGCGCTGCTCGTGCAGGGCGCGATTTCGCTCGTGCTGGTGGGACTCGCTTCGATGACGCCGGACGGCTTCCAGACGATGGTGGCCTACACCGCGCCGGCGTTCTGGCTGTTTTTCCTGCTGACCGGGGTATCGCTCTTCCCGCTGCGGCGGCACCCGCCGGCCAACGCGGATCCCTTCCGCGTGCCGCTCTATCCGCTGACGCCGCTGCTGTTCGCTGCCGCGTGCGCCTACATGTTGTACTCGAGCTTCAACTATGCGATGAGCCTCGACCCGGGCTCGATCGGCGCGATGGTGGGCATTGCGATGCTTGCTTCCGGCGTGCCGGTGCTGATGTGGGCTAGGCGCGCAGCAGCTTTACCTGGTCGGGTTTGATCCCGATCTTCACCGCGGCGCCCGGTGCGAAGCCGGGCTCGCCCATGAAATGCGGCTGGTCGGCGACGAGGTCGGTCTCGCCCACCCGCACCGTGTAACGCACGAACTCTCCCAGGAACTCGCGCTCGACCACCGTGCCGCTCACCCAGGTTCTGCCGGCTTCGCCCGGGAGGTCGGGAGCCGCAAGCACGAAAGCGTGCGGACGAATTACTATTTCTGCGGCGCCGGCCGCAGTTGCAACGCGCCCGAGCGCAATCGTGCCCAGCGCGTCGGACCTGAACACGCTGGTTCCCTCGGTATGCTCCAGCGTTCCGCGCAGCAGGTTGATGGTGCCCACGAAAGTCGCGATGAAGCGGTTCGCCGGGGTGTCATAGAGCTCCACCGGCGTGCCGACCTGCTGGATCACGCCCTGGTCGAGCACCGCCACCCGGTCGGCGATGGAGAGCGCTTCCTCCTGGTCGTGGGTGACGAAGATCGTGGTGATGCCGAGCTTTCTCTGCAGCGCCAGCAGCTCGACGCGCATGTGGATGCGCAGCTTCGCATCGAGGTTGGACAGCGGCTCGTCGAGCAGCAGCACCTTGGGCTCGATGGCGATGGTGCGCGCGAGCGCGACGCGCTGCTGCTGACCACCCGAAAGCTGGCCTGGCCGGCGCGCGCCGAGGTCGCCGAGACCCACGAGTTCCAGCGCCGAGGCGACCCTGCGATCGATCTCCGCGCGCGGCAGCCTGCGCTCCTCCAGCCCGAACGCCACGTTCTGCAGCACCGTCATATGCGGCCACAGCGCATAGTTCTGGAACACCATCCCGATGTCGCGCTCCCACGGCGGCACACGCGTGATGTCGGCGCCGCCCACCCGTATGGAACCCGTCTGCGGCTGCAAGAAGCCCGCGAGCAGCCGCAGCAGCGTGGACTTGCCGGAGCCCGACGGGCCGAGCAGGGCGAAGAACTCGCCGGGCTCGATCGCGACGCTCACCTCGCGCAGCACCGGAGTCGCGCCGTAGGCGAGCGAAACGTCTACGATCTCAACCCGCGCCTGCTGCCCGTGCTCCATTGAGCGCCTCGAGTTGTCCCAGCGGTTGGGTTTCCCTGGCCGCGGCGCGGCCGCTGATCAGTCGATGCGACAGGTAGGTGCCGATGGCGACGATCGCCACCGCCAGTACCCCAAGCGCGGCGCCCGGCCCGCGGCCGGCCGCGCTCTGCAGGTAGAGGTAGATGCCGTAGGACATCGGCGCATCGTTTTGCGAGGGAATCAGCATGATGGTGGCGGAGAGCTCGACCGCCGCGGTCATGAAGCTCGTGACGAAGCCCGCGAGGATCCCGCCCGCCATCAGCGGCACCACGACGCGGCGGATCGCCCGCGCCTGGGTCGCGCCGAGATTCTCGGCCGCTTCCTCGAGCGAAACATGCAGCTGCTGCAATGCCGCGACGCAGGAGCGCAGCGCGTACGGAAGCCGCCGTATGGTGTAGGCGATGACGAGCAGCAGCCACGACGAAGTGAGCAGCCCGTCGGTGAACGGCAGCTCGACGCCGCGGAACGTGCGCAGGTAGCCGATGGCGAGCACCACGCCGGGAATGGCGAGGGCGGCGGTCGCCATGAAATCGAGCGACTTTGCTGCGGGAACGCGCGTGCGCAGGATGAGGTAGGCGATGGCGGTGCCGAGCAGCACGTCGAGCCCGGCGGCGATGCCGCAGTACAGCACGGTGTTCCAGATCATGCGCGGAGACTCTTCGAACACGGTCGCGTAATGCTGCAGCGTGTAGCTGTCGGGAACCACGCTGAAGCTCCACACCTTGCCGAGCGAGAGCAGCAGGATGCCGAGGTGCGGCGCAAGCACCAGCGTCAGCACCAGCACGATCCAGCCGTAGGCAGCGGCGGCCTGCCACGGGCGGAGCCGCCGCTTCTCGAGGCCGCCGTAGCCGCGCTGGAGCGTCGCGTATTCGCGGCCCCGCAGCGCCAAGGCGGAAGCCCACAGCGCGGCGAGCGAGAACAGGACCATCAGCACGCCGATCACGTAACCGATCGGGTCCTCGATGCCGATTGAAGTAATGCGAAGGTAGGCCTGCGGCGCGAGCAGGTTGGTCTGATTGAGTACCAGCGGCGTGCCGAGGTCGTCGAACACCTTGATGAACACCAGCGCGGCGCCCGCCATGTAGCCGGGCATCGCGAGCGGGAACACGATGCGACGGAACAACCGCATGCCGCTCGCGCCCAGGTTCTGGGCCGATTCCTCCACGGAGTTGTCGATGTTGTTGAGCGCCACGACGAGATTCATCAGGATGAACGGAAAATAGTGCAGCGCCTCGACGAAAATCACGCCGTTCAACCCTTCCATGATGGGAAGGGTGAAGCCGAACCATTCGCCGAGCAGCAGGTTCACCGACCCGCTGCGGCCGAAGATGAGCTGCATCGCGACCGCGCCGACGAACGGCGGCATGATGAGCGGCAGGATGCCGAGCGTCTGGATCAGGAGCGCCCCCCGGAACTCGAAGCGCGCCGTGAAATAGGCGAGAGGAATGGCGATTAGCGATGCCAACACGACGGACAGCGTCGCGACGATCAGGCTGTTCCAGAACGACTCCCGCATCAGCGAGAGGCTGAAGAACGAGCCGAAGTGCGACAACGTGAAGCTGCCCGCGCCGTCCACGAACGCGACGTAGACGACGGTGACGACCGGGACGATCAGGAATACGAGCAGGAACGCCGCGATCGCCAGCGCGACCGCGGCCTGCGGCCAGCTGAAGCCCGCGGGCATCCGGAAACCGCCGATTAACGCTGATGCACGCATGTCAGCAGGCAACTATCAGCATTCAGTACTCAGCCCGGCCCGCGACGGTTTCAGGCTGACGGCAGACAGCTGACGGCTGAACGCTGGTTTACTTCGCCATGGCCGCCGCCCGGTTCGCGAGCTCGGCGGCGCGCACGTAGTTCTTGCGCGCCGTCGAGTTCCAGTATTCCTCGAGCCCCGTCAATTGTTTGATCTTCTGGGCGCTGCGCTTGGTCTCGCGAAAGAGGGCAAGGAACTCTTTGTCCTTGGACTTTGCCTCGCTCACGATCGGCGAGAAAGCAAGCTCGCGCGCTTCCGCCAGCAGCTGATCGGCCTGCGAGTTCTTTTTGCCGGCGAGCTTCGCGGTTGCTTCGTGGATCGCCCGGGTCGCGGCGACGAGCTCCTGGTGGCGGAAGGTGATGGTCTGGTCGAAAATCGAGCTCACCACGTAGTAGCGCGTCTCGGATAGTTCCGAGTCGAAGTTCACCCTGGCCTTGATCTTGCCGCCGAACGGGTTCGGGTAGTCCTTGGGCGCCTTGGCGTAGGTCGCGGGCAGCACCGGCAGGCGGCTGATCTTGGGATCGAGCAGCAGTTGCTGGCCCTCGTCGGAGAGCGTGAAGCTGATGAACTTCCGCGCGAGCTCGGCATTCTTCGCGTTGGCGATCAATCCGATGTTGGCGGGCACGATGGCGGTGACCGAGGGATAGACGAACTCGACCGGAAAGCCCGAGGCCTTGGCCGACAGGCCGAAGAAGTCGATCACCAGCCCGATACCGAACTGGCCGTTGTTGACGCCGTCGGGCACGCCGAAGCTGCGCTCGGTGATCGCGGCGCAGTTCCCCGTGATCATCAGGACCTGACGCCAGCCTTTGTCCCAGCCTTCACCCTGGAGGATGGTCTCGATGGTGAGGTGGGTGGTGCCCGAGCGCGAGGGCGACGAGATGGCCGCATGCCCGAAATAGACGGGCTTCATGAGATCGGCCCATTCCCTGGGCGCGGGGACTTTGTTCGCCTTGAGATAACGCGTGTTCCACATGAGCCCATAGCCCGCGAGCGCCTGGCCGAGGTAATAGCCCTGGGGATCGTTCACCGGGTACGCGCCGACCTTTTTCGGCACCGCAGGGTTGACGAGATCGGCGGTCCTCGCGAGCAGCTTTTCCTTGGCCAGCACTTCGAACGCGTCGGGGGCGGACGCCCAGAAGATGTCCGGCTTGCTGGCTGCAGGCGCCTCGCGCACGTAGGCGATCGCCGCCGACGTGCCCCGGTTCAGCACCTCGACCTTCACACCCGGATTGCGGGTCTCGAATGCCTTCTTGTAGACGTCAGTAAGATCCCTGGGGAAGGACGTGACGATGGTGATCTGCTGCTGGGCATGGGCCGCCGCTGCGCAAAGCACAAGGACGGCTGACACCAGAAAGGCCTGAACGCTACGCATGGGATTCCCTCCTTCGTTTATGGCTGTAGTCCGCGCTTGCATCTGAAAATGACCTCATAGGCCTTTTCGGCCACTTTATCATCCATGAGGCAGGCGACCGCTTGCACGAGGTCCCTTGGTGCTTCCTCGATGATCAGGTCCGTGACCCAGGCATGGACCAGCCCCTTTCGCTTTTCATCGGGCATCGCAAGCAGGCGCTCCAGTGTCGTGTTGATCTTCGAGTCGTTGCATGCGGCCAGCAGCAAGCTGACGAAACCCTCGACTTCCGCAACGGTGCGCGGAGGAGTATGAGGCATGGGCGTGCTTCTCAACATTGTGTTCACCGGTGCGCGGTCATTTGCGCGGGTTGAGGGCCGAATCAGGCCAATGAAATGCGGCGCGCATTGCTTTCCGGAAAAGGATATTCCATGTGTCTTGCCGTGGCCCTCGCGACCGCTTCTCCAAGGTATCGGGAGACCACCTTCAGCGCCATGTCTATGCCGGCGGAGATACCCGCGGAAGTGAACAGGGTGCCCTCCTCGACGACATGCAGCTGCCTTTCAACGGTGGTCTTTGGAAACAGCTCTTGCATCCAGTCAAGAGAACGCCAGTGCGTCGTGGCTCGCTTGCCATCGAGGAGACCGGCTTTGCCGAGCAACAGCGCGCCCGTGCACACTGAAGTCAGGGTTTCAACCTGTCGCGAGCGCTCGGCAATCCATCCGAGCAGACGCTCGTTGTTCATTTCCCTTCTTGTCCCCCAGCCGCCCGGAACGACCAGGATATCCAGCGCCGGGCAGGAATCGAGATCGTAGTCTGGCAGAACTTTCATCCCGCCGGTCGTGACGACCGGCTCCCTGGAATCGGCAACGAGAAAAACATTGAATGGAGACGACTCTTCGCGTCGTTTTTCCTCGTTCCGGCGCGTGACGGAGAAGACCTCGAACGGCCCGCAGAAATCGAGCACCTCGATGTCCGTGAAGAGGAGGATGCCCACCTGTTTTCTGTTCATTTCGGGTCCCCCATTCATTCGACGACACCCAATCTTCCATTGTGCGAGCCCATGTACCACAGCCGGCCGCGCGCGTCGGTCACCATCTTGCGGATGCCGACGTTGCTCGAGGGCAGCTGGATGACGCGCATCTGCTCGGTCCCGGGGTCGAAGCGCACCACGGTGTCGGTGTTGATCTCGTTCACCCACACCATGCCGCCGCCGTCCACGGTCACCGCGTAGGGACCGGCATTGCCCGCGGGCAGCTGGTATTGCCTCACCACCTTCAGGGCGGCGGGATCCAGCTTGGCGAGCTTGCCATTGCCGTAGAGTGTCACCCACAGCATGCCGTCCGGCGCGGTGGCCACGCGGCGCGGCTGCGAACGCGGTCCCATGTCCACCTCGCTCATCTTGCCGGTCTTCGGATCCAGCTTGCCCATCTTGTTGTCGCCCATGCGGCAGATCCAGACGTTGCCCGCCTTGTCGATTGCGAGGCCGTAGGGGCCGCCCGACGCGGGATACTCCTTGATCGCGCCCGTCTTCGTGTCGAGGCTCGCAACCTTGTCGCCGCTCTGCATCGTGAACCAGATCGTGCTCTGGTCGTCGGTGATGACGAGCGTGTGCGGCCCGCCCCCGCCGGAGGGCGTCTTGAACTCCATCATCCTGCCGCTCGCGGGATCGAGCTTGCCGATGGTGCCGTTGCCGTTGCCGGTGGTCCACACCATGCCCTGCTTGTCCACCAGCAGGCCGTGCGGGCGATGGCCGGAGGGCAGGTCCCACTCCCTGAAGCTCGCCGTTTTCGGGTCGAAGCGCGCAACCTTGTTGCCGCTCATCACCGAGATGTAGATGCTGCCGTCGGGCGCGACCGCGGGATCGCGCGCAAAACGCGGCGTCGGCACCGGCCACTCGCTCACCTTGCCGGCGAGATTCGGATGAGCGCCCGGCGTGATGCCATAGTTGGAGCCGCCTGCATAAGCCGCAGCGAAAGGGAGAAGGCCGAGTATCAGGAAAGCTTCGTGCTTCATGGGGCGGCTCCAACTACTTGAATGATGAATGATGAATGATGAAGGAGCACGCGTTCGCTCTTGTCGCCCGCACCTCGTCACCCAATCCCCCTGCCCCCCTTTGACAAAGGGGGGAGACATGACAATGTCGGGGGGATTTCGTCACTTGTTTTTCCAGCGCGGCTTGCGCTTCTCCGCGAACGCCGCGATGCCTTCCTTCCCGTCCTCCGTCCGCACGTTGTCCACCATCGCCGCGGTCGCATCGCGGTACGCCTGCTCCATCGCTTTCTCCACCTGCTCGTAGAACACCTTTTTCCCGGCTGCGACGACGGCCGGGGATTTGGCGATGATGGACTGGACCAGGCGCTGCACTTCGGCGTCGAGCTGGCTCGCGGGGACCACGCGATTGACGAGGCCGCGCGCGAGCGCGGCCGCGGCGTCTATGGGGTCACCGGTCAACAGCATCTCCATCGCGAGCTTGCGCGGGATATTGCGCGACAACGGCACGCCCGGCGTGGAGCAGAACACGCCGTAGCTCACGCCCGACGTCGCGAAGCGCGCCTCCGTGGCCGCGACCGCGAGATCGCACTGCGCAACGAGCTGGCAGCCGGCGGCGTAGGCGGGACCGTGCACGCGCGCGATCACCGGCTGCGGCAACCGCGTGAGCTCGGTCATCACGCGCCGGCAGCGCTCGAACACCCCCTTCGCGAATTCCCGTTCGGCATGCTCGTGAATCTCCTTGAGGTCGTGGCCGGCGCAGAAGGCCTTGCCCGCGCCGGCGATTACCACGACGCGGACGGATGCGTCGTTCGCGAGGTCGCGCACCGCCGACTCCAGGGCGGCGAGCAGCGCGGCCGACAGCGCGTTGTACTGGTCGGGACGGTTGAGCGTGAGCGTGGCGACGCCGCCGGCGTCTTCGCGCAGCAGCACGCCGGTTTCGGTGCCCGCGGTGGCGAGATGGATGGCTGTCATGGTCGCAAACTCCGGTTCGTGCTGGCCGCATGGCGCTGGATCTGCCGCGCGTCCCGTCCGTTCGATCCAGCGCGGTCAAGGTAGCGGCAGACACGGCTGCCTTGACGGCAATTATATGTCGGCCGGTCCGAAAACAAATCCAGCAACGGGATGCCGAATGAACCCGGTTGGCGAGTAGGGCTCCTCTGGCATTTCCGTGGGTGTTGACCCGGCAGGCACGTGCAACGCTCCTCCTCCCCCCTTGTGGGGGAGGATTGAGGTGGGGGGTACCAGAGACTCCGTTCCGCGTCCGTCAGGTCGTTGCCAAGTTCTCTCGCTCTCTTGGTTTCCGTCCCCCCATCCTAACCTTCCCCCGCAAGGGGGGAAGGAACCTAATATGCAACCGGTGCAGCATCGGATGGCCACGGAAAAGTCGGAAGGGCCGCAAGAAAAAGCGGCCGGCAGGCCGCTTCTTCTGCGTGGAACGGATCGATCAACGCATACCCGCCGGAATCACCTTGACCGCGATCTCTTCCAACTTTTTCGCGCGGATGACGTGACCGTCGAGGCCGGCCTCCCTGGCCGTGCCGCCGTAGGCAAGCGTCAGGAGCTGGCTGTAGTACATCACCGGCATGTTGAACTTGGTCCCGTACTTCCGGTTGATCTCGCCCTGGTAGATCTCGACGTTGGCCTGGCACAGCGGGCAGGGGGTGACGATCATGTCCGCGCCGCGGTCGTAGGCGGACTCGACGATGTCCTTGATCTGCTTCTGGCTCTTGTCCGGCTCGGAGAAGGCGAGCGCGCCGCCGCAGCAGGTCACTTTCTGGTCGTAGTCGGCGATCGCCTCGCCTCCCACGGTCTCCACCAGCTTGTCGAGATAGACCGGGTTCTCGAACGATTCGCCCGCGATGCCGAACGGCCGGTTGGTCTGGCAGCCGACGTAGCCCGCGAATTTGAGCCCTTCGAGCGGCTTCACCACGTGCTTTCCCAGCTCCTCGTAGCCGAGGTCCTCGATCAGCACCTCGACCATGTGCCGCACCTCGGACTTGGCTTCGTAGCGCAGCCCGGCCTCCTTCAAGGCCTCGTTGGCGTCCTTCATGAGGTCGCTGCTCGCGGCGAGCTTCTCCTTGCTCTCCTTCGCGTTCAGCCAGCACGCGGCGCAGGTCGCGACGATGTCCTGCCCCGGCAGGTGCTTCTCGGACAGCGCGAAATTGCGCGCGTTGATGACGTGGCGCGGCAGCTCGCCCGATTCGGCGTAGCCGATCGAGGCGCCGCAGCAGTTCCAGTCCGGGATCTGCGTGAGCTTGACGTCGAGCGTCTTGCACATCGCGTTGACCGAGACGAGGTAATTGGAGGCCGAGCCCCG
>JBGQGU010000054.1:0-10678 GCA_041497655.1 Gammaproteobacteria bacterium | reverse complement strand
GTGCCGTCTACGGCATCGGCAACTCGCTCGCCCTCGCGTGCGACCTCGTTCTCGCCTCGGACAGCGCGAAGTTCTCGATGGCGTTCAAGAAAGTGGGCGTCGTTCCCGACGGCGGCGCGATTTTCTTCCTTACGCAGTACCTCGGCATCGCGCGGGCCAAGGACCTCGTCTATACGGCCCGGGTCGTCCCCGCCGGCGAGGCGCTCGAGCTGGGGCTCGTGGTGCGCGTTGTGCCCGACGACAAGCTGGAAACCGAAGCGCGTGCACTGGCCGGGGAAATGGCGGGATCCGCCACCTATGCGCTCGCGCTCGCCAAGAAGATGTTCCACTCCATGTACGTGCCGACCCTCGAGCAGCTGATGGAGATGGAAACGCTCGCTTCGGGCGCCGTGCGGCTCACCCACGACCACAAGGAAGGGGTGGACGCGTTCAAGGAAAAGCGCCCACCTAAATTTCTTGGCCGTTGACCAAGAAATTTAATTGAAAGGCTCGATTATGAAACTCCATTGGTCACCCAGATCGCCGTTCGTCCGCAAGGTGACGGTATTTTCCGCATGAGGCCGGGCTTGCCGGCCGCATCGAGATCGTGCGCACGATGGCGGCCATGACGCAACCCAACCGCGACCTGATGCGGCTCAATCCTCTGGGAAAGATTCCCGCCCTCATTACGGACGACGGTAAGGTGCTGTTCGACTCGACCGTCATCGGCGCGTTTGACCGTGCCGGTAGACGCATAGCAAGTCGCCATGACAACAACGCAACCGGTTAGTCGCACCATGGTGGAACGCGCCGATTCCCGGACCGACCTGTCGCGATTCCTCAACCCGCGCGGGGTCGCCGTGGTGGGCGTATCGAATGGCCCCGGCCGCATCGGCGGGCAGGCTCTTACGCTGCTTACCGACTTTGGCTACCAGGGGAAGATCTACCCGGTTAATCCGAAATACGGCGATGTCAGGGGGCTCGCCTGCTACCCGGACCTCAGCGTCGTGCCGCAGCCGTGCGACGTCGCCCTCATCGCGCTATCCGCCCCGCAGGTGGAGGGCGCGATCGAGCAGTGCGGGAGAGCGGGCATCCCGTTCGCGCTGGTGCTCTCCAGCGGATTCAGCGAGGTGGGCGAAGCGGGAAAATCGCTGCAGGAGAAACTCGCGGCGGCGGCGCGCAAGGCCAATGTGCGCGTGGTCGGGCCCAACTGCCTCGGCATCCTGAATCTGAAGGACAATGTCCGCATCGGCTTCGGCGGCACCGCGCAATTGAAAACGCTGAAGCCGGGCCCGATGGCGATGGTGACGCAGAGCGGCGGCTTCGGCTTTGGCGTCATGGCCGCCGCCGCCTACTACGGCGTCGGCTGCAACTACGCCATCTCCTCCGGCAACGAAGTCGATCTGACGCTCCTCGACTGGGTGGCCGACCTCATCGAGCGGCCCGAGGTGGAGATCGTCGTGGCGTTCATGGAAGGAGTCGGCGACGGCCGCCGCCTGATCGAGATCGGCGAGCGTGCGCTGGCACTCGGCAAGCCGATACTGGCGTGGAAGGTCGGCAACACCGAGGTTGGCAGACGGGCGGCGGTTTCACACACGGCGCGCATGACCGCGGCCTACGAGCTCTACCGCGCCGCGTTCCGGCGCGGCGGGCTGATCGAGATCCGCGACGTGGACGACCTGATCGATATCGCGAAGGCGTTCCTGACCCGGAAGCTGCCCGCCGGCAACCGCGTGGCGGTCCTCACGCTTTCCGGCGGCGCCGGCGTGCTGCTCGCCGACCGCTGCGTCGAGCACGGCCTCGAACTGCCGCCGCTCACAGCGGACACCGCCGCGAAATTGCGCAAGGTGCTGGTATCGTTCGCCGCCATCGGCAACCCGATAGACGCCACCGCGCACGGCTACAATGACGATTTTGCCTCCTACGGCGAGGCAGTCCGCCTGGTGCTCGCCGACCCCAACATAGACCAGGTGATCGCGCGACTGCCGCGCGGCAAGGCGGCGCGCCCGTGGTCGGAAGCCCTGATCAATATGCTGCGCGGCACCGGCAAGCCCCTCGTCCTCAGCTGGCCGACCGCGCCGGACGACAACGCAGACGTGCTGTCCTACCTCGAGCAGAACGGCGTGCCCTGCATACTGGGCGCCGGCCGGGCGGTGCGCGCCCTCGCCGCGCTGACCGATTTTGCCCGCAGGCGCAAGGAATACCAGCAGCGCGCCGTGCGTCAGTCAAAGCGCATCGTCGCGCGCCAACCGCTCGAGTTCCCGGCCGTAGCCGGAACGCTGGGCGAGCACTG
Organism: Gammaproteobacteria bacterium; assembly: GCA_041497655.1. Classification (GTDB taxonomy): domain Bacteria; phylum Pseudomonadota; class Gammaproteobacteria; order Burkholderiales; family SG8-41; genus SG8-41. Next base: position 8,406 of record JBGQGU010000054.1, on the reverse strand, counting down.
CTCCAAGCAGTTGCTGAAGCGCTACGGCATCCCGGTGGTCAACGAGGTGCTGCTCAAGCCATCGGAAATCGAAGCACTGACGTCATCTCCCCTCGCCTTCCCCGTCGCGGTCAAGGTGGAATCGCCCGACGTTCCGCACAAGACCGAGGCCGGCGCGATCAGGCTCAACATCCAAAACCTTGCCGACCTCAAGCAGGCAGCGCGGGACGTAATCTCCTCGGCCAGGGGCCACAAGCACGATGCCCGCATTGAAGGGGTCCTGGTACAGGAAATGACTTCGGGTATCGAAGTCATTGTCGGCGCGGTGACTGACCCCACCTTCGGGCCGACCGTCGCCTTCGGTCTCGGTGGAGTTTTCACCGAGCTATTGCACGACGTAACCCACCGCTTCGCGCCGTTCGATGCCGAAGCAGCGCGCGAGATGATCGCCGAGGTCAAGGGTGCAGCGTTGTTGAACGGCTATCGCGGGCGCCCCGCGCTCGACGTCGCGGCGCTGGCCGACGCGCTCGCCCGCGTTTCGCTGCTCATAGCCGACCACGCCGATCGCATCGCCGAGATCGACGTGAATCCACTGTTCGTCCGGGAACAGGGCGTCATCGCCGCCGACGCGCTGATCGTGCTCAAGGACTCGACGCAAAGTCGCAAAGGCGCAAAGAGAACATGAACGAGGTACTCGAATCACGAATCACGACTCACGAATCACGCGTTTACCTGGCGCTGCCGCTAGCGCTGATACTGGGAGCGGGCTGCGTTCACGCGCAGAGCTACCCGGCGAGGGCGGTGCGGCTGATCGTGCCGTTCGCCGCCGGCGGCAGCACCGACATCATCGCCCGCACCGTGGGGCAGAAGCTCAACGAGATGTGGAACCAGCCGGTGGTGATAGAGAACCGCCCCGGGGGAAGCACGGTGATCGGCACGGAACTCGTCGCCCGGGCCGCACCCGACGGCTACACGATGCTGGTGACGCCCGCGCCCTTCACCATCGTGCCGAGCCTGATCGCGAAGCTTCCTTACGACCCGGCGAAGGACTTCGAGCCGATCACGCTGATCAATACCACCCCGCTCGTGGTCGTGGTGCACCCGGGCGTGCCGGCGAAGTCGATCAAGGAGCTGATCGCTCTCGCGAAAAGCCGGCCCGGCGCGCTCAACTTCGGCTCTTCCGGCAGCGGCGGCTCCAACCACCTCGCCGGCGAGCTGTTCAACACCATGGCCGGGGTGAAGATGGTGCACATCCCGTACAAGGGAAACGCGCCGGCGCTGACCGATCTCGTCGGCGGCCACGTTGACCTGCTGTTCAACGGCCTCACCTCCGCCATGCCGCTCATCAAGAGCGGCAAGCTGCGCGCCCTCGCGGTGACCAGCATTGCTCGCGCCGGCTCGCTGCCCGACATGCCCACGCTTGACGAGCTGGGGCTCAAGGGCTTCCAGGCGGTGGCGTGGAACGGCCTCAATGCCCCGGCCCGCACGCCGCGGGAAGTCATCAACCGGGTCAACGCCGACGTGCTCAAGGTCGTCAGGTCGCCCGAACTGGTCGATCGCCTCAGGGCCGAAGGCTCCGACCCGGTCGGCAACACGCCGGAACAGTACAGCGTCTTCCTCCGCGACGAGATCGCGAAGTGGGCCAAAGTCATCAAGTTCGCCAAGGTCCAAGGGCTGCAATAACGGGGGACGGATAACCACAAGGAAGGCATCGCAGCCTTCAGGGAAAAGCGCCCCGCGAGGTTCCGCGGGAACTGACTCTCGTCACCGGGCAAACGCCCACGGATGGAGCGCATAGATGCCGACGGCCGCCCCTGCGCCGATGGCGAGGGCTACCCATGGCAGCTCGCGCCAGATGACGCGATTGCGGCCGGCGATGACGGCCGCAAACGGCCAGAATGAAGATTCAGCAAGGAACTGCCCGAGCCGCTCCTGCTCGGTCGCGCGCTTGCGCGCGTCCTGGTGCGCGCCGCCGGCCAGGCTGAACGCCAGCAGGCCGCCGAAGAACAGAACGTCGGTCACGAAGCCGTTGAGCAGCAGGTGGGAGAGCGCCCACAGCACGATCCCCATGAACAGCGGGTGGCGCGTGATGCGGGTGAGCCCGCGCGCGCCCCCAGCCTGCTTGATGCCGGCCAGGGCGGGACTCGGGTGGAGCACCCCCGCGACGATCATCGCGATGCCGAGCACGGCAAGCAGCATGGCAAGCGGCCGCACCCCCGGCACCGCCGCAAGGTTCCACACCAGCCCGCCGGCATGGCGATTGCCGAGATATACCCAAACCAGCGGGATGAAGGTCGCGAAAGCAATCAGGGCGTAGAGGCCGAGGAAGGTTCTCTCGCCTAGTCTGGCGATGAGGCGCGTCCGTCCCGGCAGCGAGGACAACACCATGTGGGTGCCCGCGAACGCCCCCCACCAGAATACGATCCAGAACGCGGCGCTCATATCTTAGGGATCAGGTCATCCTTCCGCCTTCATCCTTCATCCCCGAACTGGTTCCGTCATCGCGGGCCACGCTTCTCGGTTGCACGCGCCTGATGTCGCGCGCCATCTTCACCGCGGTCTCGATGCCGCGGTAGTAGCCCGGGATGTAGGAAGTCTCCTTGTAGCCCCGCATGCGGTAGAAGGTGCGCGCAGCGAAGTTGTTGGAGCGCAGTTCCAGGTTAATGGCGGCGATGCCGGCGGTAAGCGCCGCTTCCTCCAGCCACGCCATCATCTGGGTGCCGATGCCGCAGCGCTGGTGCGAAGGCTTCACCGCGAGCAGCGACAGGTGCGCCGCGGTATCGCCGAAGTCCATGATCGCGAACCCGACGAGGTGCTGCCCGATGTCCACCGCCAGCACGTTCGTTTCGCGCGCGCGGATCGCCTTCGCCACCCGCTCCGGCGGCCAGGTCCAGCCGCGCAGCCCGACCTCGATTAGGTAGCGCGACATCACGGCGATTTCGTAGGCGTCCGCGGGGGTGGCGAGCCTGAGCTTCGGGCCGTCCATAGGCACAACTATACCCAAAATCTCGCGCCAAGGAAGGTAGCGCGAGAGGAGGGATGAGGGAGGGAGCATGAAAGACTCTCCCCTCTTTAGCAACGAGGGGCGGCGTGAAACGCCGGGGTGGTCAGATACCTTGGTTTCCACCACCCCCGCCGTACTTACAGCGACCCCTCCTCGACAAGGAGGGGAGCCCCAGTTCGGGGGCAGAACAAAAAAACAAGGGCGGCGCATAGCGCCGCCCTGTCACGCATCACTTATCACGTATCACGTATCACGTATCACGTATCACGTATCTCGCATCACGCATCACGCCTTCCCGGTTTTCGGGATGAACTTCAGCGCGACACCGTTATTGCACCACCGCTGGCCGGTGGGCTGCGGGCCGTCCTCGAAGATATGGCCGTGATGGCCGCCGCAGCGCTTGCAGTGGTACTCGGTGCGGGGCAGGAACAGAAGGTGGTCGGTCTTGGTCTCGAATACGCCCGGTATCGTCGTGAAGAAGCTCGGCCAGCCGGTGCCGCTTTCGTATTTCATAGCCGAGGTGTAGACCGGCAGGTCGCAGCCGGCGCAGACGAACACGCCCTCGCGCTTTTCGTTGTTGAGCGGGCTCGACCCCGCGCGCTCGGTGCCCTCCTCGCGCAGCACCGGGTAGGCTGCCGTCGAGAGGCGCTTGCGCCATTCTTCCCTGGAGAGGTTGAGCGGCTCGCTCGGAAGCGGCGCCTTGAAGCCCTCAGCCAAGTAGATTTTCCAGTTCTTCTGCAGCTCGGTGATGCCCTTCATGTCCTTCACCTGTGGCTGGGCAGCTTCGCCCCGCCCCGTCAACGCGTTCCACAATCCCGCCACCAGCATGCCCTGTAATAAACCCCTGCGCGTCATGGTATCTCCTCGACAAGGAGTTTGTCGGACTTTGGTACGACAAACTCCTAAGGCAAAACCGCCTGCAAGAAAACGACAAAAAAGGATTGTAGAGTCATATCTTCAGCCCCGCTTCCGTATCCAACGGTGGTTCAGGAGGGGTCGTTTGGTCTAGATTCATCCTAAATGCCCAGGCGGTTTTGCTTTTAGCAGACTGTCGGCCGCCAAGTCCGACAGGCTGCTAGTGCCTCTGACCACGAGAACCGCCATGGATTCCCGAATGCCATCATATACGCATCATCGGCCCTTCTGGATGAGGTTCACGACAAGGAGAAACCAGAAGATGTTGATCAGAACTCCGCCTTGATGCCGGCCTCCTTCACGACCTTGCCCCACTTGACGATCTCGGACGCGATCAATTTACGGAACTCCTCCGGGGTCTTGTTGACGGATTCGGCGCCTTCCGTAACGAACCATTTCTGCACTTCCCGCGAAGCGACGATGGCCGTGATTTCGCTGTACAACCGCTTGGTCACGGCGGCCGGCGTCCCGGCCGGCGCAACGACACCCCACCAGTTGAACGCCTCGTAGCCCGGCACGCCGGCCTCCGAGATCGTCGGCACATCGGGCACGATGGCCACCCGCTTCAAACCGCCGGTTCCCAGCAGCTTCAGGCGCCCCGGGCGAACGTGGGGCAGCGTCTGGATCAGCGAGCCGATCGAGATCTGGGCCTGGCCGGCCACGACGGCGAGCGTCGCCGGCCCGCCTCCCTTGAAGGGCACGTTCACGATATTGATACCCGCCATGACCCGGAACAGCTCGCTGCCGAGATGCTGGAAGCTGCCGAATCCCGCGGACGCGTAATGGAGTTGTCCGGGCTTGGCCTTCGCGATTGCGACCAGCTCCTTCACCGAATTGGCGCCCAGTCCGGGAAACACGGCGAGCGCGTTGGCGCCGGTCCCGATCATGGCAACCGGGACGAACGCCTTGTCCGCGTCGAAATTCAGCTTATGCAGCGCGGGCGTGAACGCGTACGCGGCGGAGATGATCAACAGCGTATGACCGTCCGGCAGCGACGCGGCCGCGGTTTCGTAGCCGATGCGCCCCCCCGCGCCACCGCGGTTATCCACCACCACCGATTTGCCGAGCCGCTCGGTCAGATGAGCTCCGATCAGGCGCGCCACGATGTCGTTGCTGCCGCCCGGCGGGAAGGGAACGATCAGCCGGATCGGCCGGGTGGGAAAGTCTGCGCCCTGAGCTGCGCCGCAGGCTGCGAGGGCGCAGACAAGGATGAAGGCGGAAGGGTGAGCCAGGAATTCGAAGAATGTGCCTGCGCACATTCGAGCTGGCGAACGCCCGATGCGATGCAGCGCAGCGGGCCGGGGTCGAAGACCAAGGATGACCCGGATCCAATTTCCTTTTGCCTTTTGCCTTCTGCTTTTTGCCTTATTCCTCATCCCTCACTCCTCATCCCTGCTCCATCTTGATACCGGCTTCCTTGACGAGTTTACGGAAGCGCTCGAGTTCGACCCGGATATGCCTGGCGAACTGCTGCGGCGTGCTCGTATCCGGCACGAATCCCTGCGACGCGAGTTTTTCACGCAGATCGCCTCCCTTGATCACGGCGGCGATCTCGGAATTGAGCCTGGCGATGATGGCGGGCGGCGTGCCGCGCGGCGATATCATCCCGACCCAGGAGGCCGTGTCGAAGCCCGGCACCCCCGATTCGGCGATGGGAGCGACCTCCGGCATCGCGGCGGAGCGTTTCGCGGTCGAGATTCCGAGCGCCCGCAGCTTTCCGGCAAGCACGAGGGGCCGCACCGACGCCGTCGAGGCCAGCATGACGGGCACCTGGCCGCCCAGTAGCTCGGTCAGCGCCGGGCCGGTGCCCTTGTACGGAACGTGCGTGATGTCGACGCCCGCCATCGACTTGAACAATTCGAAAGAGAGATGGTTGCTCGTGCCAAAGCCCGGCGAGGCATAGTTCATCTGGCCCGGCTTCGCTTTCGCCAACGCGATGAGTTCCTTTACCGTGGTGGCGCGGAAGCCGGGATGCACGACCAGGAGATACGGCGAAGAGGACATCAGCGAAATCGGGTCGTAGTCCTTGATCGGGTCGAAGGGAAGCTTTTCCCGGAGGCTGGGTATGACCGCGAGCGTGGTATTCGTCCCGAGCAGCAAGGTGTAGCCATCGGCGGGCGCTCTCGCCACGATCTCCGCGGCAATGATGGTGGAGGCGCCGCCGCGGTTGTCCACGACCCACTGCTGGCCGAGGCGCTCGCCCAGGCGCTCGGCGAAGGCACGCCCGAGGATGTCGTTGCCGCCACCCGGCGGGAACGGGATGACGAACCGGACCGGCCGCGTCGGATACTTGTCGGCCGCCTGAGCAGCCAAAGAAAACGCACCCGGTAAACAGCTCAGGGCGAGCCATGCGGCCACGCAGGCGAGCGACAATCCCTGAACGCGGTCAGAGAAGGGCAAATTCTTGCTCCTCGAGGAACGGCATCCGGCCCGCCGCTCCGGTATTGTTCGAGCTGCCATCTTACCGTGCAGGGTCACGCTTGGAAAGAAAGTGGGACAGCTGCAGGCATTTTTGCGCAACCAGCGGCAACAGCAGGAACCACTGCGCGTAGCCAAGAGCCGTCAACACCGTCCAGAGATAAAGCCCCTCCGACAGGATGCTGGGAACGAAATTGTAATTGAGATAGAGCTCCAGCCGGATCTGGATGCCCGCGATGACGCCTACGTGCCCGAGCGGGAAGGAGAGCCAGTAGAGCGGCGTGAGATAAACCAGCGCGGAACGTTCATTCCCGGAAATATCGGGCCGCAGAAGCGTGAACGTGAGCATCACGACGGACGCGAGCAACCAGGCGGTCGCCACTGCGCGCATAACCGGGTTCCGCGGGAAGAACGTCATTTCGGATCCTGGGTTGACGAAGCGAGGCACAAGTCACAAGGACAAAAGCAAAAGGGATTTGGGACCTGGTTCCTGCTTTTGCCTTTTGCCTTATTGCTTCAGGGTCCCCCGCCATACTCTCTGCGGAGGATCTTCGCCGCTTCGACCATGGCGCGCATCTTGCCGAAGGCGGCGTCCTGCGGCAGGTACTTCATTCCACAGTCCGGCGCGATGATCACGTTCTCGGGCTTGACATACGGCAGCGCGCGCTTGATCCGCGCGACGACCTGCTCGGGCGTCTCGACGTTCATGTCGTTCAAGTCTATCGCTCCGACCATGATTTTTTTCCCTGCGAGCTTCGCCAGCACCGAGCAATCGAGCCCGGACTGCGCGGTCTCGATCGAGACCTGCTTGCAGCCGCAGCCGGCGAGCTCCGGCAGGAATGAATAGCCCGAGGGTCGCTCGTGAATGATCGCGGCGTAGCCGAAGCAGATGTGCACGGCGGTCGTGCCCTGGATGCCGTCGAGGGCGCGATTCAGCGCCTTCAGGCCATATTCGCGCGCCTGCTCCGGCCGTGCCTGCAGGTAGGGCTCGTCGATCTGGACGATGTCGGCGCCAGCCGCAAAGAGGTCGCGAATTTCCGCGTTCACCGCAGCGGCATAGTCCATCGCGGCCGCCTCGTCCGTCTTGTAGAAGTCGTTCTGCGCCTGCCGCGATAGGGTGAACGGCCCCGGCACGGTGATCTTCACCATCCTGCCGGTATGGCGCTTCAGGAACTTCAAGTCCTCGACTTCGACCGGGTGCTTCCTGCGGATTCTTCCGACGATGCGCGGCACCGGGTTGGGGTGGCCCGAGCGATCGAGCGCGGTGCCCGGGTTGTCGATGTCCACCCCTTCGAGCGCGGTGGCAAAACGATTTGAGTAGCTTTCCCTACGGATCTCGCCATCCGTGATGATGTCGAGCCCCGCCTCTTCCTGCGCCTTGATCGCCATGATCGTGGCGTCATTCTGCGCCGCAGCGAGATACGGCTCCGGGATCCGCCACAGCTCCTTCGCGCGCACGCGCGGCGGAAAGCGCCCGGCGAGTTTTTCGCGGTCGATCAGCCACTCAGGCTGGGGGTAGCTGCCTACCAGTGTCGTCGGAAACAGCATTTGATGAGAGTGACTCGTTACTCGTTTCTCGTTGCTCGTCTTTCGTTATCTACTCGCCCTTCAAGCGTGTTGCTCTAAGTTTCAGCGAGCCGTTAAAACTCCAGACCTTCGCGGATCGCGTCGATGCCTGCTTTCGCGCAGACATCGTCGCGATCACCACCCGGGGCGCCCGAGACACCGATGCCTCCTACGAGCGAGCCGCCGCTCTCGATCATCAGCCCGCCGGCCACCGCGGTCACGCGCGGGCGATTGCGGATGCCGCTCTGCGCGGAACCTGGCTGGGTCGCCTGCGCAAGCTCTGCGGTGGAGGTGCGAAAGCTGACCGCCGTCCACGCCTTGTCCACCGCCATTCTTATGGTGTGCGGGCCGGCGAAGCGATCGCGCAGCACGACCTGCGCCACGCCGCTGCGGTCAATCACCGCCACGGTGACCTGGAAACCGTCATCGCGGCACTTCTTGAGCGCGGCCTGCGCCGCCTTCAACGCGGTCTCGGGCGTCATCATCTTCACCGTGTAAGTCGCTTCCTGGCCCCGCACGGCCCC
>JBGQGU010000053.1:0-10721 GCA_041497655.1 Gammaproteobacteria bacterium | reverse complement strand
TGAGGCCTCGACTTCGAGTGTGCGGATCGAGTAGTGATCGAGTCTGCCGATCGGCATTGCGTTACTCCGTAAGGAAAAGCGTGAATCGTGATTCGTGAGTCGTGATTCGACTCCTCATCCCTCGATCGCGTGACGCCCATTCGGGTCAGTCACGCGCGAAGTCGGAGGCCATGACATCGGCCGTCATCCCATCGGCCCTGGCCGCGTTGAATTTGGGATCGATCCTATTAAAGTGGATTCTAGTGCCGTTCCAACTATTTGTGAATAATCCATTTAGTCCTGCTGACCCTGGTGTCGCTGGCAGACGAACCAATCATACTTAGCGAAACGAGTTGGAACGGCACTAGCACCCGGCGCGCGCCGTGCTATTGACACCCAAGACGGGAATGGGGAATATCGCTGGGGCGGGCGTTCTGTCCGCGCTTTCCGGGAGGGGACCCATGAAACGCTTACTACTGGCAGTCGGCATCTGCGCCGTTGCAGCCGCGCCGTTTACAGGCGGCGCCGCGCGCGCGGAAGACATCAAGCTGCGCATCGCCTCCGGCCATCCGCCGGCCAACACTTACGTCAACCTGATGCAGAATTTCTTCGTGCCGGAGGTGACGAAACGCGTCGCCGCGCGCACGAAGCACAAGGTCGAGTTCATCGAGGGCTATGGCGGCGCGATGGTCAAGGTCGCCGACACGCTGGAAGGCGTGCAGAGCGGCATCATAGACATGGGCGGCTACTGCTTCTGCTTCGAGCCCTCGAACCTGCCGCTGCACGCGTTCCAGGTGATGCTGCCGTTCGGCACCATGGATCCCGTGGTGAGCGTGAAGCTCGCGCGCGCGGTCTACGACAAGGTGCCGTATATGAGCAAGGTGTTCGAGGACAAATTCAACCAGAGGCTGATCGCGCTGATCGCGGACAACGGCTACAACCTCGGCACCTCGTTCGAATGGAGCAAGGTCGCGGATCTCAAGGGCAGGAAGCTCGCGGGGGCAGGCCTGAATCTCAAGTGGCTGGAGTTCGCCGGCGCGACCCCGGTGCAGTCCTCGCTGCCGGAGGCGTACACCTCGATGCAGACGGGCGTCTACAACGGCTGGATCATGTTCCCGTCGGGCTACGTCAACTTCAAGCTGTATGAAGTCGGCAAGTACTACACCGAGGTCGGATTCGGCGCAATCACCTGGCACGGGATCACCGTCAACCGCGCGCGCTGGGCGAAGCTGCCGAAGGAGGTGCAGGACATCATCCTCGAAGTCGGGCGCGAGTACGAGGCTCGCACCGGCACCTTCAACAAGGAAAACTACCCGAAGCAGGTCGAGCAGCTGAAGTCGTTCGGCACCGTGGTCAAGAAGGTGCCCGACTCGGTGCGCGTCGACTGGGCGAACTCGCTCAAGGGCTGGCCGCAGGACAAGGCGACCGAGCTCGACAAGGCGGGGCTGCCCGCGAGCCAGGTGCTCAAGCTCGCGCTGGAGGAAGCGGAGAAGCTTGGCCACAAGTGGCCGGTGCGTTACCAGGTCAAATAGTCGTAAATCCGGAAGCGCCGCTCCGGTTTACGTCCGCGCGTTCGAACGGACGGCAAGCCGCCGTTCAACGCGCGGTTCGGTGAGCGCGCGGAATCAACAGTAAGAAAAAGGACACGCGTGATCGCGCGGATTAATGACTGGATCGCGCGCGCGCTGCTGACGGTTGCAGCGGTGCTCGCCTTTTCTCTCTGCTTTCTCGTCTGCGCCGACGTCATTGGCCGCGTCGTCTTCAACAGCCCGGTGAAGGGCACGCCCGAGATCGTCTCGTTCTCGATCGTGATCATCCTGTGGCTGCAGGCGGCCTACGCAATTCGCAGCGGCGGCATGATCTGGGTGGACGCGCTGCACGTTCACCTGCCCGCGCGCGCGCAGCGCGGGTGCGAAGTCTTCGGCGCGCTGCTCGGGATCGCGTTCTTCGCGCTCATCTGCTGGGGCAGCATCGATCCCGCCCTCTACGCCTGGCGCTCGAACGAGTTCGAGGGTGAAGGCGCGCTGCGCGTGCCGGTCTGGCCGGCGCGCTTTCTGGTCATGATCGGGAGCTTCCTCGCGGCCTTCAACTACCTGCTGCTCGCGATCGAGCGCTTCCGCGCGCTCATCTCGGGAGAGCCGCCCGCTCCACCCGCGTTGGAGATCAAGCTCGAAGAGCGGCTTGCGTAGCGGCGGCGCGTCCGGCTTTCCTTTCGCTGACTCGAAACCGCCCTCATGTTCGGCACCGGGGAAATGATCTGGCTGCTCGTGATCATGCTCGCGATGGTGTTCGCGGGCGTGCACGTCGCGGTGGCGCTCGGCTTCGGAGCCGTGTTCGGCATCTACCTGATGCAGGGGGACATCACGGTGGTGCGCACCTTCATCGCCAATACCGCATACGAGGCGTTGCGCGACTACGTGTTCGCCGTCATCCCGCTGTTCATGCTGATGGGCGACTTCCTCGCCAAGTGCGGGGCGGCGCGGGACCTCTTCGCGCTCATCAACCGCCTGACCCGCTGGCTGCCGGGCCGGCTCGCGATCGCCACGGTGCTCGCGAACGCCGTGTTCGCGTTCGTGACCGGCGTTTCGATCGCCGCCGCCGCGGCGTTCTCGCGGATCGCTTACCCGGAGATGAAGCGCTACGGCTACGAGCGGAAATTCTCCCTCGGATGCATCGCGGGCAGCGCCTGCCTCGGGATGCTGATACCGCCCTCGGTGCTGATGATCGTGTGGGGCGTGCTGACCGAGCAGGCGATCGGCAAGATCTTCATCGCCGGGATCTTCCCCGGCTTCGTCCTCGTTGCGTTTTATTGCGCCTACATCCTCGGTGTCGCGTGGCTGCAACCGGAGCGCGTGGGCATCAAGACGCAAGCAGCCGCGGCCGGCGCGCCGCCCGAAGCCGAGCTGACGGATGCCGAGTTCCGCGAGGTGCTCGTGAGCACGCTGCTCGTTCTGGCGCTCGTCGCGGCAACGCTCGGCGGCATCTGGCTCGGGTTCTTCACGCCCACCGAGGGCGGGGGCGTCGGTGCCGCGCTCGCGCTGCTGATTGCTCTCTGGAAGGGCCTCAGGGCGAAAGAGCTGTTCGAGGTGATCCTATCGGTCGGGCGTACCTCCGCGCCGCTGCTCCTGCTGCTCTTTTGCGCCCAGCTCTATTCGCGGGTGCTGTCGATGACCGGGCTCACCGCGGCGGCCAAGGAGCTGTTCATCGCCTCGGGCCTCGGTCCGTTGGGCGTGCTCGCGATCATGGTGGCGATCTGGTTCGTGCTCGGCTGCCTGATCGACTCGATCTCGATCATCCTGCTGACGGTGCCGGTGTTCGGCCCGGTCGCGATGGCGCTCGGCTTCGATCCGCTCGCGTTCGCGATCCTGGGCATCCTCGCGATCGAAGCCGGGCTCCTCACGCCGCCGTTCGGCATCCTGGTCTTCACCGTGAAGGCGGCGCTGCCGCAGGAGGCGACCGTGGGGGAAATTTTCCGTGGCTCCATCCCCTACTGGTTCGGGCTGCTGGGAACCGTCGTGGTGATCGCCGTCTTCCCGCAGATCGCGACCTGGTTGCCGGCGGTCGGGACCGTGATCGCCAAATAGCCATCTTGACCGCGCGCCGCCGGTGGAGTATTTCATCGGCGGAAGGGTAGAAACGGGAAGCAGGGCATGAAAGCGTTCGACTTCGTCGCCGCCAGGGACGCGCAGCACGCGGTGGCGTTGCTTGCCGAGCACGGCCCCTCGGCCAAGGTGATTGCGGGCGGCACCGATCTCCTGGCCGACCTCAAGTTCACGCTGGACGTTCCGCGGATCATGGTGGATATCTCGCGCGCCCCGGATCTCAGGGGCATCGCGCTGCGCGACGATGGCCTGGCGATCGGAGCGCTCGTCACGCATACCGAGATCATGCGCTCGCCGATCATCAAGGAGCTCTTTCCGGCGCTGGTGGACGCGGCGCACACCATCGGCGCCGTGCAGACCCGCAATCTCGGAACGCTCGGCGGTAACCTCGTTACCGCGGTGCCTTCGCTCGACAGCGGCCCGGCGCTGATTGCGCTGGAAGCACAGGTGGTGATGCTGGGGCCCGCAGGGGGACGCCGGTTGCCGCTCGCCGATTTCTTCACCGGGCCGCGCAAGACCGTCCTCAAGCCCGACGAGCTGCTGGTCGAAATCCTCATCCCTAAGAAGAATCTGGGCAAGCCCACTTCGTTCCAGAAGTTCGGGCTGCGCAAGGGCCAGGCGCTTGCGCTAGTCAACGTTGCGACGAGCGTGTGGTTGAACGGAGAGAAGTCGCGGTTCGTCGAGCCGCGCATTGCGCTCGGCGCGGTCGCGCCGACGGTGATTCGCGCGCCGCGGGCGGAGGCGTATCTTGAGGGCCGTGCGGCGACGCCCCAGGCGATGGCCGAAGCCGGGCGCATTGCCGCGGGCGAGGCGAAACCGATCAGTGATTTCCGCGCCTCGGCCGAGTATCGGCGCGAACTCATCGCGGTGCTCACCCGGCGCGCGCTGGAGCATGCCTGCGCGTTCGCCCGGGCGGCGGGGACGCTCTGATGGAGTTGACCCTCAAGGTGAACGGCGAGGCGCGCAGCGCGTCGGTCGCGCCGGAGACCACCTTGCTCGTGCTGCTGCGCGCCCATTTCAACCTGACCGGCGCGAAGCTCGGATGCGACGTGGGCGACTGCGGCGCATGCACGGTGATCGTGGACGGCAAAGCGGTCAATGCGTGCCTGATGCTCGCGGGTCAGGTCGAGGGGCGGGAGGTGGTGACCATCGAGGGGCTCGCTACGCGCGATCGTCTGCACCCCCTGCAAAAGGCTTTCGAGGACCACGCCGCGCTGCAATGCGGTTTCTGCGGTCCGGGCGTGATCCTCGCGGCGAAAGTGTTGCTGGACGAGACCCCGGAACCCACGATTGATGAAATCCGGGATGTTCTCGCCGGCAACCTGTGCCGGTGCACGGGCTACACAAAGATCATCGCGGCGGTGAAGGAGGCCGCAGCCGTGCTGCGCACCGAGCGCACAGAGCGGGCGGCGCGGACCGATCGCAAATGAACGCACCCGCGCGAGTGAAGGATCCACGGGCCCCGGAGCGGATGAAGGCGTGGGTCCTGGGCGGGCCGGATGAGCTGCGTCTGGTGGAAAAACCCGTGCCGCGACCCGGCGCGGCCGAAGTGCTGGTGCGCATCGGCGCGACCGCCGTTTGCGGGACCGATCTCGAGGTCATCAGCCACGGGCCCCCGGCCCTGGTTCAGGGCGGCCTGCCGTTCAACAAGAACTTCACGCCCGGGCACGAGTACATGGGCACGGTAGTGCAGCTCGGCCCCGGCGTGGACGAGTTCGACGTCGGGGACCGCGTCGCGGTGGAGATCCACGCGGGCTGCGGGCGCTGCGAGCGCTGCCGCGAGGGGATGTACACCGCTTGTGTCAACTACGGCATGAACTATGGCGACCACGACAAGGGCCACCGCGCCAACGGTTTCACCACGGACGGCGGCTTCGCGGAATTCGCCGTGAACCATGTGAATACGCTCGTGCCCGTGCCCCGCGACATGAGCGACGAGGAGGCGACGCTCATCGTCACTGCGGGTACCGCGATCTACGGGCTCGACGTGCTCGGAGGACTGGTCGCCGGCCAATCGGTCGTCGTGACGGGACCGGGGCCGGTCGGGCTGATGGGCGTGGGCGTTGCGAAGGCACTCGGCGCGAGCCCCGTGGTGCTCACCGGTACCGAGCGCGACCGCAAGCGCCTGGAGATAGGCCGCAAGCTCGGCGCCGACGAGGTCGTTGACGTGAGCCGGGAGGACGCGGTCGCGGCCGTCATGCGCATCACGCGCGGCAAAGGCGTGCATTACGTGCTCGAGTGCTCGGGCGCGCCCAACGCGCTCAACGACGCGGCGCACATGGTGAGTCGCGGCGGCCGCATCTGCCTCGTGGCGTTCCCGCACGCCCCTGTGCCGGTGGACGTTGCGCACCTGGTGAGCAATAACATCTTCGTGTTTGGCATCCGCGGCGAGGGCAGGAGCGCGACCCGCAGGGCCGCGGCGCTGATGGCGCAGAAGCGGTTCCCGGCGAAGCTCCTCCACACGCACAGCTTCCCGCTGGAGGAGGTGCCGACCGCGATCCGGTACGCAGCCGAGCGCATCGAGGACGCGATCAAGGTCGTGGTGAAGATAAGGAGTTTGTCGGGCCAAAGTCCGACAAACTCCTAGGGGCGGAGGCATCTTGGCGCAAGCGAAGAAGAAATACCGGTTCCTCTTCATACAGCCTTTCGAGCTGCCCCGCGGCAGCCGGTTCGCGGACCCGTACCATTCCGACGCGCTGTCGAAGGACGAGCGCATGAGGATGAACCACCTCGACATCCGGCACCTGCTGGAGGACGTCGAGTGGGACTTCCACGGGGGCCCGATCGCGCCTTACGGCGACTGGGCGGTCGAGACGCGCGAGGAATTCTGCCATGTGGCGGCTGCGCGCCTGCCGATCGTGCGCGAGGCCTGCGAGAGCGGCCGCTACAACGCCATCGTGCTGCTCGGCGGCGGCGAGCCGGGCTTCATGGAATCGAGGGAGATCGCGCGCCAGTACGGGATAGCTGTGAGCTCCTGCGCCTTTTCCCAGATGCACATCGCCTCGATGCTCGGGAACAAGTTCAGCGTCATCGATTTCGCCGAGTCGCACAACATGTATTACCACGATCTCGTGGTGCGGCACCGGTTTTCCGACCGTTGCGCGTCCATCCGGTGCGTAAACTACTATCACGCGAGGCCAGGCCACGCGGATGAGAGCACGATGGCCGACGAGCGCGAGAAGGCCTTGAGGGGCGAACCCTCAGAGGCCGTGGAGCGGGCGGTCACGGAGGCGGTCGCCGCGATCGAGGAGGACGGCGCGGAGGTGATCACCTTCGGGTGCTCGGACGCCTTCTGGCTGCAGTCGTTCGTGCAAAAGCGCCTGTCCGAAATGGGCTGGGAGGCGCCGGTGCTGGAGGGCTACAGTTGCGCCATCGTGCTGGCGAAGCTCTACGTCGACCTCGGCGTCGACGCGAGCGGGCTCATGTTTCCGAGCGAGCGCCCGCAGCGGTGGCGCAGAAAGAAGGTTTTTTGAGCGGCGAGGACAGGACCATGCCTGGCAAGAAAAGAGTCGCGGAGAAGCAACGACAGCGGACGCTCGAGGCACTGCGCACTGCCGAAGAAGTCGCGCGGTTGCCGGCAGTGGTGCCGCCCGTCGCTTATCCGATCGAGACGCTCGTCCCGGAAGCGCGCCAGCAAACGCCCGCTGTCGGGCAGCGTGCGACGCGCGTGGACGGGCGCCTGCACGGGCTTGGGCAGACGAAGTACATAGACGATCTTGCTTTCCCCGGCATGCTGCACGCGAAGATCAAGCGCGCGGGCATCGCCTCGGCGCGTATCGTCCGCATAGACACGAGCGCGGCGGAAGCGATGCCGGGCGTGGTGGCGGTGCTGACGGGAGCCGAAATCCCGGTCAATTCCTTCGGCCCGTCGTTCCAGGACCAGCCGGTGCTCGCGCACGAGCGCGTGTTCCACGCGGGCGACGGCGTCGCGGCGGTCGCGGCCGTGACCGAGCAGATCGCGGTCGAGGCGCTCGAGAAAATCGTGGTGGAGTACGAGCCGCTGCCCGCGGTCCTCGACCCGCTCGAAGCGCTGAAGGAGGACTCGCCGCAGGTGCACCCGCCGCACGGCAACATTTACACGACCAAGGTGATCCTGAAGGGCGACGTCGAGGCGGCCCTGGCCGCCTCTGACCGCGTGTTCGAGGGCCGCTTCCGCACCCAGATGGTGGAGCACGTCTCGCTCGAGCCCCATGCGGCGATCGCCGAGTGGGACCCCAACGGGCGCGTCACCATCTGGTCGACGCTCGGGCGGATCACGCTCGCGCGCAGCGACGTCGCGCGCACGCTGAAGCTCCCGATGAACCGGGTGCGCATGGTCGGCACCATTGTCGGCGGCAACTTCGGCGGCAAGAACGAGATCACGCAGGAACCGGTGCTCGCACTGCTGTCGAAGAAGACCGGCCGGCCGGTGAAGGGCGTCTACACCCGCGGCGAGGAGTTCACCTCCACGACGACGCGCCATCCGATCGTCATGGACTACAAGACCGGCGTGACGAAGGAGGGGAAGATCCTCGCGCGCAAGGTGCGGCTCGTGCTCGACGGCGGTGCGTACTGCTCGTGGAGCGAGACGACGCTCGGCAAGGCGGCGATCCTCTCGGCCGGCCCCTACAACATCGAGAACCTGCAGGTGGAGGCCTATGTCGTCTATACCAACAAGACCATGACCGGCGCGATGCGCGGTTTCGGAGCGCCGCAGGTGTGCTTCGCGTATGAATCGCACATGGACGATATCGCCGCGGCGTTGAAAATCGATCCGCTCGACATCCGGCTGCTCAACGTGTTCGGGGAAGGCTCGGTGAGCCCCACCGGCCAGGTCCTGCACAGTGTCGTCGTGAAGGAGTCTTTGCTGAAGGCGGCCGAGCACTTCGGCTGGCGGGAAGCGCGGTCATGAAACGGCGCGGACGCGGCATCGCCTGCATGTGGTACCCGATCGGGTTCACGGTCTCCGCCAACCCGAGCGCGGCGGTGGTGAAGGTAAACGAGGACGGGACCGCGACGCTGCTCACGGGCACGGTGGAGAGCGGGCAGGGCTCGCTCACCGTGCTCGGCCAGATCGCGGCAGAGGAACTCGGCATCGCCGCGGACGACGTGCACGTGGTCTCGGGCGATACCGACGCGATGCCCATGGACACGGGCGCGATCGCGAGCCGTACCACTTACGTCACCGGAAACGCGGTGAGGCTCGCGGCCGAAAAGGCGAAGGGGGTGCTGTTCGAAGTGGCGGCGTCGATGCTCGGCGTGAGGCCCGAACAGCTCGAGGCACGGGACCGCAAGATCCAGGTGAAGAGCTTCCCGCAACGCAATCTCGGCATCGGCGAGGTGGCGTACCACGCGCAAGTCGTCAAGGGCCAGCCGCCCATCGGGAGCGCGACGTGGAATCCGCCGACCGTGCCGATGGATCCGAAGACCGGGCAGGGCCAGCCTTTCAACACCTACGTCTACGCCACCCAGATCGCCGAGGTGGACGTGGACGATGAGACCGGGGAGGTGGAGGTGATCCGCATTGTGGCGGCGCATGATTGCGGCACGGCCATCAACCCGATGCTGGTCGAAGGCCAGGTCGAAGGCGGCATCGCGATGGGCATCGGCTTCGCGCTGCAGGAGGAGATGCTGTTCGACGCGGCCGGCCGGCACGTGAACCCGAGCCTCACCAACTACATCGTGCCGACCAGCCTCGACATGCCCCAGATCGAGGTGGACATCGTGCCGAGCTACGACCCGACCGGGCCGTTCGGCGCCAAGGGCGTGGGCGAGCCGACCTCGGTGCCCACCGCCGCGGCGATCCTCAACGCCATCCATAATGCGGTCGGCGTGCGCATCTCCTCGCTGCCCGCGACCGCCGAGAAAGTGCTCACGGCGATCAAGATGAAGGGCGAGCGCGCTCGCAT
This sequence comes from Gammaproteobacteria bacterium, assembly GCA_041497655.1. Lineage (GTDB taxonomy): Bacteria > Pseudomonadota > Gammaproteobacteria > Burkholderiales > SG8-41 > SG8-41. The sequence continues at coordinate 1,252 of JBGQGU010000053.1, read as the reverse complement.
CGGCGCCGTCGCCGGCGGGGAGTAACCTACAACCCCATGTAGAGCTTGTGGATCAGCTTGTTGTTGGCGAGTTCCTCGCGCGAGCCGCCCTCGTACTCGATCCGGCCGTGCACGATGACATAACCGCGGTCGGCGATGCGGATCGCCTGGTTGAAATTTTGCTCCGCCATCAGCACCGTGAGACGGTAGCGCTCCTTGAGCTCGCGGATTTTGTCTAGGGTATGGATGACCAGGATCGGCGCGAGGCCCACTGAAGGCTCGTCGATCAACAGGATGCGCGGCGCCGTCATGAGCGCGCGGGCGAGCGTGAGCATCTGCTGCTCGCCGCCGCTCATGCTGCCGGCGAGCTGCTTGCGGCGCTCCGCCAGCACCGGGAAGGTCTCGAAGCAGAACGCCAGGTTGCGGGCAATGGAGGAGCGCGCGGTGCGCCGGTAGGCCCCGAGCAGCAGGTTCTCCTCGGCGGTCAGGCGCGGAAACAGCCGCCGTCCCTCGGGCACCAGCGCGATCCCGAGGTCCACGATCTCCTCCGGCGCGCGCCCGACCAGGTCGTGCTCGACGTCGTCGATCACCGCGCTGATGCGGCCCGAAGCCGGCGGCACGATGCCCATGATGCACTTCATGAGCGTGCTCTTGCCGTTGCCGTTGGTTCCGAGCAGCGTCACCGTCTCGCCGTCGTTGACCGCGAGCGAGATGCGGTCGAGCACCTGCACCGCGCCGTAACCGGCGCACAGGTTCTCCACGCGGATGCTATTCGCCAAGGTACGCTCTCACCACGTCGGGATTGGCGACGATCGATTGCGGGTCGCCGTCGGCGATCTTGCGGCCGGTGACGAGCACGGCGACGCGCTCGGAGAATTTCATCACCGCCCGCATGACGTGCTCGATCATGATGACCGCCACGCCTTGCTGCTTGAGCTGGGAGAGGAGGGCGAGGATGTCGTCCACCTCCGAGGCCGAGAGCCCCGCCATGGCCTCATCGGAGATCAGCAGCTTCGGCTTCGCCGCCATGGCGCGCGCGAGCTCGAGCTTGCGCATGTCCACCTGCGTGAGCCCGCCGGAGCGCACATGCGCCTTGTCGGAGAGGCCCACTTGACGCAGGATGCGCATCGCTTCGTCGGCGATACGGTCCGTAGGGAGTTTCTCATGCTGCCGCGCCGCATAGAGCAACGGGATGCGCAGGTTATCGAGCACTGACATGCTGACGAACGGCTTGGGGATCTGAAAGCTGCGCGCGATCCCGAGGCGGGTGCGG
>JBGQGU010000052.1:0-10839 GCA_041497655.1 Gammaproteobacteria bacterium | reverse complement strand
GAGAACCTGCGGCACTGTCCGGTCGTAGACGGTCTTTGCACGGACCAGGATCTTCAGCAGCGCAAGGTCGGCGCCGTCCTGCACGTCGTCGTGCATCGCGTGGTGCGCATGCTCGCCCTGAGCCGCTTGCGCGCCGCCGGTTTCGAGATGCATGGCATCGAACGGCAGGCTCGCAAGCGTCACGGCGTCGCCGACCGCCGCAACGCGCAGATCGAGCAACACGTCCATTCTCTCGGCGGGAGCCAGGAACGCCTCTTTGGCCGTGTAAGGACGATCGAGCAGCCCGCCATCGCTGCCGATCACGTGATAGTCGAGCAGGTTCTCACCGTGGCGGAAGGCGAGACGATAGACGCGCGCGTTCGAGCCGTTGAGGATGCGGAAGCGGTAGAGGCGCGTTTCGGCTTGGAAATGCGGGCGCGGCGTGAGGTTCACCAGGACTTCGCCGCCGAGATGACCGTGAAACCGCTCCTCACGGGTCGGCGCGAAAACCGGCTGTCCATTCTCATCGAACTTGCGGTCCTGGATGACGAGCGGGATATCGGTTGCGCCGAGTCTGAGGTCGAGTGCTTTCTGCAGCGCGAGCTCCTCATCGTCCTCGACGATGAACAACCCCGCGAGCCCGAGATAAACCTGCTTGCCGGTCAGATGGTGGGGATGCGGGTGGTACCAGTAAGTGCCCGCGCGGTTGGCGACGGTGAACGCGTAGTCGTAGGTCGCGCCGCCCGGCACCGCGTAATGCGGGTGGCCGTCGTTGTTGCTGTCCACCCTGAGGCCGTGCCAGTGGATGATGCTGGTTTCTTCCAGCGCGTTCCAGAACTTGATTCGCAACTGGGCGCCGGTGCGCACCCTCAGCAGCGGATTGAGAAGTGTCCTGCCCTGATGCTCGATCTCGTACGCGAGCATCGGCGCCGGCTTGCCGGGCACCAGCGCGTGACGCACCGGTTTCGCGACCATCGTGAACGCGCCCGCCGCGTCGAAGACGCCGTACATGCCCTCGGTGCCGGGCAGCCGCAGCGGGTTCGGGAACTCCGGGTCGCGGACGGGCGGGAGTTCCACGTGCCCGGCGCGCTCGTCGGAGGCGCGACGATGCCAGAGCAGTGCGCCGGCAATTCCCGCCGCACCGGCGGTTGCCGCGGCGGCGATCAGGAATTTTCTCCGGGGATTCGTGCTCATGGATGCCTCGAAGCTCAAAAACCGTTTTAACCACGGAAACACACGGAAACACACAGAAATTCTTAAATGATTACAGGGACTCTAAGGGGGTCGGGTTATTGTCCGTGTCATTCCGTGTGATTCCGTGGCTATTTTTCAGACCGGTTCTACTTAGGTTGTGCTCTTCCGGGCTCGTTCCGCAACTTTAATTTCCCGCACCAGGCGCCGCACGGCGTCGCCCTCCGAAGATGGCGCAAAGAGCCGGCGCCGGGCCAGCACGGCATCCTTCAGCCTGCGGTAATACTTCGGATCGCGAACGGCGCGTTCCAGCAATCTTGCCAGCGCCTTGTCGTCGGACAGCGCGAAATACCCGGCGTAACCGCTGCCCAGCATTCCGATGTTGCCGGACACCCGCGAGGCGAGCACCGGGACGCCGATGCGCGCCGCTTCGCAGATCACGTTGGCGCCGCCTTCCATGACCGAGCTCACCACCAGCACGTGGCTGCGGGCGAGCCAGTGCATGGTTTCCCCGTGCGGCTTGCTGCCCAGCCACCGGTACCGCGGCTCGCGCTTCATCCAGCGCTCAGCGGACTTGCGCATATCGGGAGTCAGCGCCGCGCCGAGGTGCACGACTTCGATATCGCGGCGCTGCGGCAGGCGGGCGAGCGCCAGGGCGGCGCGAAATGGGTCCTTTTCCATGCGCAAATGGCCGATGACCGCGACGCGTAAACGGCGCGCGGGCGGGGCATGCCGGAACCGGACGTCAGCGGACTGGTAGATCACGCGGGTCTTGGCCCGGTGCCGGTGCGAGAGTTCCCGCAGGCCGCGTTCCTGAAGCACAACGAGCCGTGAAGCCAGATCCAAGGCGCGCCGGGCGTCCGGGTCGGTCCGGATATCGCGATAGAGATCGGTGCCGGTCAGGACCACGATCAACGGCGCGCCGGGCCGCGCGGTGTGGAACCTCTCGATGGATGCGTAACTCTTGCGCGCATGCAGCGCGATCAGGATATCCTCGTCGCCGGAATCCCAGCCGGTAGCCACCGCGACCTTGTGCCCGGAATCGCGCAGGAATGTCGCCCACCGCGCCGCCGTATGGCGGTTGCCGCTGCGAGGCCCGGAACTCGCGGGCGACACTATTGCGATTTTCATGACTTGTCTGTTTCTCCGGACTCCGCGACTATATTAAACCGCCCGGTTCATGATACGGAAAATGCCCGCCCTGATCGAACCTGCGCAACTTGAAAGAGCGCTGCTCGAAGCGCATGCCAGGTCCACGCAATTGACCGTCGATCTGGTGGGAGAACGCCTGCTCGGTCCGCAGCTTGTGATCGTCAACCCGCCGCTGTGGGAAATCGGGCACGTGGCGTGGTTCCAGGAGTGGTGGTGCCTGCGTGATGGCGCATCCGGCGCGCCGGCCGCGTCCATCATGCCCGGCGCCGACGCGCTCTATGATTCGGCCAAGGTTGCTCACGCAACCCGCTGGAGCCTGCCGCTGCCCGCGATCGAGTCGACACGCGCCTACGGCGAGGAAGTCCTCGACCGGGTCATACGCCGGCTGCAACGGGAGCCGGACGACGCCGGGCTGCAGTATTTCGCGCAGCTTGCCGTCTTTCACGAGGACATGCACGCCGAAGCGTTCCACTACACGCGGCAGACGCTCGGTTACCCCGATCCTTTCCCGGCGCCGGCCGCGTTGCCCGTGTCTCCCGGACCGAACCGTGGCGATGTCGAGCTACCCGGCGGCGCGTTTCAGCTGGGCGCGCTCCGGGACAGCGGATTTGTGTTTGACAACGAAAAGTGGGCTCACCAGGTCCGGATCGAGCCATTCAGCATCGCGCGCGTTCCCGTCACCAATGGCGAGTTCCTGCAATTCGTGGGGGCGGGCGGCTACCGGCGGCGCGAATGGTGGAGCGAGGCGGGCTGGGCATGGCGGGCAGGCGGGGGAGCGGAGGCGCCGCGTCACTGGATACGTGAGGGGAATACCTGGCTGCAGCGACGGTTCGACACGGTCGCCCCGCTCATTGCCGGACATCCGGTCGTCCACGTCAACTGGCACGAAGCGCAGGCCTTTTGCCGCTTCGCCGGCCGCCGGCTGCCGACGGAAGCCGAGTGGGAATATGCGGCGGCGTGGGACGCGCGTGCCGGAAGCAAGCGCCGCTTTCCCTGGGGTGAGACAGGACCCGCGGCGGCACACGCCAATCTGGAATCCAGCGGACCGGTTGCGGTGGACGCGTTCAGCGAGGGGGACAGCGCATCCGGCTGCCGGCAGCTGATCGGCAACGCGTGGGAATGGACGGAGAGCGACTTCGACCCTTATCCCGGCTTCGTGATCGATCCGTACCAGGAGTATTCGCAGCCCTGGTTTGGCACGCACAAGGTGTTGCGCGGCGCGAGCTTCGCGACGACGCGGCGCCTCGTCCGCAACACCTTCCGCAATTTCTACACGCCGGAGCGCAACGACATCTTTGCGGGCTTCAGGACCTGCGCGCCGACTTAGCAGCCATCTCAAAAACCGTTTTAACCACGGAAACACACGGAAACACACAGAACTTCTTAAATGATTACGGGGACTCTAAGGGGGTCGGGTTATTGTCCGTGTAATTCCGTGTGATTCCGTGGCTATTTTTCAGACCGGTTCTTAGTGCCGGTGGCGATGGTGCAGGTCCGGCAGATGCGGGTGCGAATGGGTCAGCGGCGGATGCTCGTGCCAGTGCGCGTGAGGCTCCGCGCCCTCGTCGCCGCGGTGCGCGTGCTGGTGATGCTCGTCGTGGACATGGTGGTGACTGTGCGCCATGTGCTCGTGCCCGTGCTCGTGTGCATGCCGCTCCGTCAGCACCAGCCACGTCGCGGCGAGCATCAGCATCAGGGCGGTGGCGAACGAGGCGGTTAACGGCTCCCCGAGGACCAGGATCGCGATCGCGGCACCGATAAACGGCGCGGTGCTGAAATGCGCGGCGGTGCGCGCAGTTCCGAGATGCCGAAGCGCCAGGATGAACAGCACCAGGCTGACACCGTAACTCAGAAATCCGAGCGTGAGCGCGGCAGCGAGCGTTGCGCTCTTCGGAAATTCCATTCCGAGCGCGTATGCAAGGGCAAGATTGAATGATCCGGCGGCGAGACCCTTGACCATCGCCAGCATCACGGGGTCGCTCGCCGAGATCTTGCGCGTGAGATTGTTGTCGAGGGCCCAGCACACGCACGCGCCGGCGATGGCCACCGCGTGCAGCGAAAGTGTGAGCCCGGCCTGCGGTTGCCACGACAGCACGAACCCGCCGGCGAGCATCAGCGCCGCGGCGGCCCACACGCGGCGTCCGACCGCTTCGCGAAACAACAGGGCGGCAATCAGCATGGTGACGACGCCCTCGAGATTGAGCAGCAGCGACGCCTCCGACGCGCCGGTGCCCGACAATCCCCACAGGAGCAGTACCGGCGCGATGCCGCCGCCGGCGATCACCGCGCCGGCGAGCCATGCGTAATCCCGGCCGGTGAGCGCCGCTTCCTTCGATCCGGCTTCGCCCCTGGCGAACTGCCGGCGCAGGACCAGAACGGCCAGCAGCCCCACGCCGCTGCCCAGGTACAGCAGACCGGCAAGACCGAGCGGCGGCAGCTCGCCCAGCAGCAGCTTGGCGAATGGTGTACTCGCGCCAAAGAGCGCGGCGGCGGCAAGCGCGAGGAACGCGTAACGCTGGATGTGAAGGTCAATCCCGGCCACGGCGAGTCAATGGCGATGGCCCGCGTGCGAATCCGTTGCAGGGCGGTCCTCAAGGACGCAGTCGCTGCCGTGGGGATCGCAATGCTCGAGTTCGGCCTGGAGCGTGGTGTGCGTGAGCCCGAAGTCATGCCGCAAAAGCTCATTGGCATCGTTGAGCACGTGCTGGACGTCGACCTGCGCCTCGTCGAGGATTAGATGCGCGGTCAGGCTCGCCTTGCCGCTTCCGATCGCCCAAATGTGGAGGTCGTGAACGTCACGGACGCCGGGCACGCCGCGCAGGCGGCTGTCGATCACCGAAAGATCCATGCCTTCCGGCACGCCTTCGAGCAGCACGTTCACGCTCTGCTTGAAGAGTGTCCAGGTCCGCGGCAAAACCCACAGCGCGATCAGCACCGCGACGATCGGATCGGCGCGCGTCCAACCGGTGAAGGTGACGATGAGCGCGGCGATGATGACACCAACCGAACCCAGCGCGTCCGCCCATACCTCCAGGTACGCCGCTTTGACGTTCAGATTGCTGCCGGCGTCGCCGGAGAGCAGGCGCATGCCGACGAGGTTGACCGCCAAGCCGGCGACCGCGACGGCGAGCATGCCGAGCGACTCAATCGGCGCGGGCGTGATCCAGCGCTGGTACGCTTCGTAGAGGATGTAGAGCGCGACAAAAAAGAGCAGCGTCGCGTTGAAGGCGGCCGCGAGGATCTCGAAGCGGTAATAGCCGAACGTGCGCTTGCGGTCGGCCGGCATGCGGGAGAGGCGGATCGCGGCAATCGCGATCGCGAGCGCCATCACGTCGGTGAACATATGCGCGGCATCAGAGAGCAGCGCAAGGCTGTGCGTGAGGATGCCGCCCACGACCTCGACGACCAGGAAGGTCGCCGTTAGACCGAAGACGATCCACATGCGCCGCATGCTCGCGCCGCCCGCGTGATCGTGGCCGTGGTGATGAGGGGTGCTCATGGCGGTATTATCCCTCCGATCATGCTTTGGCGTAATATTCTCGGTAGTGATGTGAGGCATTTGCCATGACGGATTGTTGCAGCGACAAGGAATGCGCGATCGAGGAGCTGAAGGCGCGGCAAAGCGGTACGCTGAAAATCGTGCTGGCGATCAATGCCGTGATGTTTGTCATTGAGCTGACATCGGGGTTGCTGGCGAGGTCCACGGCCCTGCTATCGGATTCCCTCGACAACCTGGGCGACGCGCTGACTTATGGATTGAGCCTCCACGCTGTAGATCGCGGCGCTCGTTCCAAGGCGAAAGTCGCCCTTTTCAAGAGCGGCCTCATCATGGCGGCAGGGGTGTTCGTGTTGGGACAGGTGATCTACGGCGTCCTGCATCCGGGCGTGCCGGTGTTCGAGGCGATGGGCATCGTCAGCCTGATTGCTCTCGCCGCCAACGGTGCTTGCCTGGCGTTGCTGTGGAAGCACCGCGCGGACGACGTGAACATGAGTTCTGTGTGGGAATGCTCCCGCAATGACATCGCATCCAATATCGCGGTCTTCCTCGCCGCTGGGGCCGTCTGGCTGACGCAATCCGGCTGGCCGGATCTTCTCGTCGGACTGGCGCTGGCATGCCTGCTTCTACGCTCCGCGATCAACGTGACTGCGAGCGCGCTGCATGAGTTGCGCCGTAGCGCGATGATTGCTGTTTAAGGGGGAGGTGCCACCCTCGCTTGGGCGTCGGAGGGGAGTTTCGATGCCCGGCGCGCCCAATTGCATTCCGTCCGAGCCGCGGGTCAGCTATGGAACGACTTCCAGCACGCCTTCCATCCCCCTTTCGCGGTGGCTCGCGAAGAACAGCAGCTTGTTGCTGCAGTAAAACGGATACTTGCCGACCGCCGTGGCGGTGAACGTGATCTTCTTGGGCTCCGTCGCGAGTTCTTCTTCGACCGAGATGCCTGCTTCCGGCGCCTTGACGACCAGATTGTGCGGCACAATGCCAGCTTCACGGCTCGCCGAAAGCTCCACCGGCACGTTCACTTTGATCACGATGTGATTGGGCTTGAAAAAATAGCCGCCGCCTTCGAGGCGGACGCGCTGCACCCCGTCCGGGTCCACTTTCGCGACGTAAACTTCCTTCTGGTCCTGCGCAAAGGCGGCAGTCGGCACCACTACCGAGAGGCAAAAGCAACAAGTCAAAAACAAGAGCTTGGTTGCGTCGTGGACCATGGCTGGCTTCTCTAAGCAGGCGGCGGTCGCCGGACACTGCATCTTACTGCAACGGCAGAACGGTCGCGCGACGGCGCCCCGCAACGCAGCCGCCGTGAGGGAATTGTCGGCCTGCTGTCAGAGAGGCTGGCCGAGACCCGCTGCGCGCAGCACCGCTTCGTCGGGGCCGCGGCCGGCGCAACAGTCGGCAAGCGTGCCGTCGATGACTACCGCCGGAACGCTCCGGATCCCGTATCGCTTCGCTTTTTTCGACACTTCGGACTGGTGCATGTCGAGGATTTCGATCTCGCACGACGGGCAGGCGATCCGGTTGATGAGCGCGATGGTGTCTTCGCACACCGTGCATCCGGCGCTGAATACTTCGATCTTCCGTGTTTTTGCCATAGCGGTTCTCCTTGACGCACCTAGACGCGCTGCTCGCCTTCGCCCGGGGCGCATGCGGGGCAGGAGGCAACTGAAATGGATTTCGTGCGGCCGCCGAGAAAGACCGCAGTGACCAGCAAGACGATGCCGCCCATCGTCAGCCATTCGGAGTCGAACTGGAACTTACCGATCAATACGAGGGCGGACGCCGCTACGCCCAGCAGGAAAGGATGGACGCTGCCGGTGCGCCGGGTCTGCATCGCCAGCACGGCCAGCGCTACCACGAGGAATGCCGCCGTGAGCTGCAACAGATACGGCGTGTAATCCACGAATTCCAGTCCCAATGCGCTCAGAACGGCCGCGTAGGCAGGAAAGCACAGTGGACAGGTCAACTTGGGCAGTGTGGCTGCGCCGACTGCGGGAAGCGATGCAATGACCGCCTGCCATCGCGTCCTCGCCGGCTTGCCCGGCGATGCGCTCATCAGGGCCGAGCAAATGGCCTCGAGCGGCGGGGTGCGGCTCAATTTGCCGTCGCCGTCGCTGTAGATGCGGCAAGCCGCGTGCCCCGCGCCGGGAGCACCGCCGCCAACGTCCCTTTCATTCACCAGAATGGTGGGTGACCCGTAACGCCGCGCATATTCTGGACTGTCGGGTGCGCTGCGCTCCCATTCGCGCCAGCGCGCCGAGACGCCGGTTTGGCTGAACGCCTTGATCAGCCGCGAACGCGCCTGCGCCACGTTCGGGCAGTCTGCGTCGTAGATCAGTTCGACCCGATGGGCGTTCTGGCTCATTTCCGTTCCTGCTTGAGCGTTGACGGGTAACCGGCGCCACCCGTCGCCTTGAGCAGGGCCTCGATGCTGGTCTTCGTATCGTCGAAGGTAACCACGGCTTCCGCTTTGTCCAGGCTTACGTTCGCCCGGGTCACACCTTTGATTTTGGTTAACGATCTCTGCACGGAGATCACGCACCCCTCTCACGTCATCCCTGAAACTGAAAGCGTAACGGTCTTGCTTTCGGCCAACGCCGCGGCAGAGGCGACGGCGAACATGACGACCATGGCAGAACTGACAAGTCTTCTCATTGCAGCTCCTTGCGTTCGAGCGCTTCGAGAATCGGGCATTGCGAAACCGGGCCCTTGCCCGAGCAGGCTGAGGCGAGCTTCACCAACGCCCCGCGCATGCGCTTCAGGCTCGCAATGCGGCGGTCGACGTCGGCGACCTTGTGCTCCGCGTGCGCTCGTACGTCCGCGCACGACTTGCCTGGCGCGACTTTCAGGGCAAGCAGCTCCTTGATCTCGGACAAGGAGAACCCGAGGTCCTTGGCCTGCCGGATGAAGCGCAGCCGCGAAACCGCGTCGGTCGTGTAATGCCGGTAACCCGATGTGGTGCGTGCTGGTTTCTCGAGCAGCCCTTCGCGCTCGTAGTAGCGCACGGTATCGATCGCCAGCCCGGTGCTGCGCGCCACTTTGCCTATCGTCAGACCCGCTGCCCGCGTGTCCATGTCCCCTCCGTATGGTTTAAGTATGCAGCCTAAACCCTGGAGCTTACTCCAGAGTCAAGGGGTTATGGATACCGCGTCAGCGGTCGTCCAGCGCCCCGCGCGAATCGAGCAGCCGCCAAAGCCAGTGGTCGAGTGACAATGTCCCCGAGCCGCGGCAAAGCAGCACGAGCAGCATCGCCGCCCACTGGATGTGCGTCGGCCACGCTTGCGGATAGACGAAGACCTCGATGACGGTTGTCATCCCGAGCAGGACGAAGGCTGCGGGCCGCGTCGCCAGGCCGAGCATGAGCAGCAACGGCGTCGTGAGCTCGATCGTCGCCGCCATGTACGCGGCGAGGTCTGGCGGCAGCAGCGGTACCTTGTACTCCTCGGTGAAGAGGGAGATCGCGGTCTCCCAATTTGCGAGCTTTGCCATGGCCGAGTTCCAGAACACCGTGGCAACGGCGAACCGCAGCGGAATGGCGAGCACCGAGTAGGGAACGCTGTCGAGCCACCGAATGACTCGCCCGATCATGGCCGTGAGCGGGCGCTCGGACGAAGGAGATGCAAGCGTGGACATCGTACACTCCTCGAAATCAGGAAATAACGTGGTCGGCAAGGCTGAATCCGGTAAATCGTCCGGCTGCGAGATGCTCCGCGAGCACGGCCTGTGCCTCGGCACACTGTGCTTCGTCCAGGGCCTCGTGCAGCGATCGCCCGGCGAATAGCGCGGCGGTGAAAAACCACGCGCGTTCGCTCAAGGGGCTGACTTCGATCCCGATCTCTGCGCGGTGCACAAGGAGCCAGACCGGTCCCGCCGCCGGATCGATTGCCGCGAGCGCCGCGTCGTCCTGCGCGAGCACCGCGCGCCAGATGCTGTCGGCGGGATGATCGGCGCGAACGAGCCCCGCGGAAGGATCAGGCGCGAACCTGACGCGCGCCTGCTCGTCTTCGGTGAGCGCGGCAAGGCGCGCGATGCCAAGCGGCGCCGCATCCGGCGCGTGGAGCGCGCGGCTCACCGCCCATTCGAGCCGCGCGACATCGGGCAGATAGGTGAGTGCGGCAACGGGCGGGAGCCGCGCGAGAAATTCAGGAAAGCCCGCGCCGTAGTCGTCGAGGTTCGCGTACTGCGGCGCTTGCTCCTCCATAAAGAGGCGCGCAGCGCCCTCGAAACATTCGGCCGCAACCAGCCGATGCACAGCGGGATACGAGAGGCGTAGCGCGTTGGCGAGGACGCTCGCGAACGTATTGCGATAGATGCCGAGGCGCGCCGCCGGAACGATGCCATCGGCGATGATGTAGGGGACCGCCGCAGCGTCGTCGCGCGCGACGACGCTGCGGTATACGGCGCGCTGGAGCTCAAGCAGCGATGGCGCAGGCGCGATCACGTTCCGCTTCCACCAGCACCGCAGTGGCGCGCGCCGTCTCCTCGAGCAGCACCTCAAGCGGCGGCACGTCGGTGTCCCATTCGATGAGCGTCGGCACCTGCCCGAAGCGCGCGAGTGCTTCCGCGTAGAGCGCCCACACTTGCGGCGCAACGCGCGAGCCATGATCGTCGATGCGCAAGGTGCGCCCGCCATCGAGCTTCTTCACGGCGTGACCCGCGAGATGGATCTCGCCGACCGCCGCCGGGGGCAGGGCGGCGAGATAGGCCGAGGCATCCCAGCTGTGATTGCAGGCGCTCACGTAGATGTTGTTGACGTCGCACAAAATGCCGCAGCCGGTGCGCTCCGCAACCTTGGCGAGAAATTCCCACTCCGGAATCGTCGAATGCCGGAACCGCAGGTACGTGGACGGGTTCTCCACCAGAATGCGTCGCCTCAAAAAAGCCTGGACCTGCTCGACGTGCCGGCAGACGACATCGAGCGCCTCTTCCGTCATGGGAAGCGGCAACAGATCGGCAAGATAGGTCCCGCCAACAGTGCTCCACGACAGATGCTCGGACACGAGTCCGGGCTCGAGCCG
>JBGQGU010000051.1:0-11151 GCA_041497655.1 Gammaproteobacteria bacterium | reverse complement strand
CGGCATGGAGCTGCTCGCGCACGTGTGGGGCTCGGAGGAAGCGAAGGAGGGCATGAACGCGTTTCTCGCCGGCCGGCCGCCCGACTTCCAGAAGTTCCGGCTGCGTGCGAAGCGCGAGCTCGACGGCTATCTGCGCGGGCTCGCGAAGAACCTCAACGAGCCGCCCATCATGCGCAAGAAAGCGTGATTCGTGATTGGTGATTCGTAGCCTGCTCACTCTCCGCGGGGGGTTGTCTGCGGGTCGAATCACGACCCACGAATCACGATTCACGGGTTAGATGAATGTCCACAGTAACCGAAGCGTAAATGAAACCTGAGGGCTCAGCAGGAGCACTGGAGGGACTTCGCGTGCTGGACCTCACGCGCATCCTCGCCGGGCCGCTGTGCACCCAGACGCTCGGCGACATGGGCGCCGACGTGGTCAAGGTCGAGCCGCCTGGCGCGGGCGACGACACGCGCACCTGGGGTCCGCCCTTCATCGGCGGCGAATCCGCCTACTTTCTCGGCGTCAACCGCAACAAGCGCTCGCTGACGCTCAACATGGCGGTGAAATCCGGCCAGGAGATTCTCGCGCGGCTGGTGAAGAGAAGCGACGTGCTGGTCGAAAACTTCAAGCTCGGCACGCTCGAGAAGTGGGGCGTCACGAACGACTGGCTGGAAAAAAACGCGCCCCGGGTGATCCGTTGCTCGATCACCGGCTACGGCTCGAGCGGGCCCGACGCGGCGCTTCCGGGCTACGATTTCATCCTGCAGGCCGAGTCGGGGTTGATGAGCATCTGCGGCGAGCCGGACGGCATGCCCACGAAATACGGCGTGGCGATCGTGGACGTGGTGACGGGTCTGTACGCCTGCAACGCCATCCTCGCTGCGCTCGCCGCGCGGGAGCGTACCGGCCGCGGCCAGCACGTCGAGGTCTGTCTCTACGACTCCGGGCTGGCCATGCTGATCAACGTCGCCTCGAATTACCTGGTGACGGGGAAGGATGCGCGCCGGTTCGGCAACGGGCACCCCAACATCGTGCCCTACACGACCTACCCGACCGCCGACGGCCTGATCGCGGTCGCCGTGGGCAACGACGGGCAGTTCGCGCGCTTTGCGGAAACGGCCGGCCATGCCGAGTGGGCGCGCGATGCGCGCTTTGCGAAAAATCCCGAGCGCGTCGCCAATCGCGAGCTGCTCGACGGGCTCATCGTGCAGACGCTGAAAGGGGGCAAGACCGCCGCGTGGATCAACAAGCTGCGTCTAGCCGGCGTGCCGTGCGGCCCGATCAACAGCGTCGCCGAGGCGCTCACCGACCCGCACACGCTGGCGCGCGACATGGTGCGCACCGTCAAGCACCCGAAGGCGGGCGATCTCCGGATGTTAGGCATTCCGTTTCGTTTCAACGGCACGCCGGCGACGATTCGCCGGCCACCGCCGCTCCTCGGGCAGCATACCGAGGAGGTGCTGGGCGCGGATCTCGGGCTCTCCGCCGAGCGCATCGCGCAGCTGCGCGCCGAGAAAGTCATCTAATAGACAGGATTAACAGGATTTACAAGATTGACCCCAACTCGAAAGTCCAATAAAGCAGGGTCGTGGGTTATCGCGTTCTAATCCTGTTAATCATGTAAATCCTGTCTATTTGTTTTTGACATTTTGCGTTTTGGGCGAGGGTGGCGATGATTACCGGCTTAAGTCATGTGTCTATTGCGGTGCCGAGCCTGGAGGCGGCGGCGAAACGGCTGAAGGAGCTGTACGGCCTCGAAGTCGGCGCCGCGAAGGTGAATGAGGAGCAGGGCGTGCGTCTCGCCTACGTCGAACTGCCGAACGCCCGCATCGAGTTGATGGAGCCGTCGCGTCCCGGCTCGCCGATCTCGAAATTCCTCGAAAAGAACCCCGCCGGCGGCATCCACCATTTCTGCCTCAACGTGGACGATGTTGCGGCGACCACCAGGGTCGTGACCGAAATGGGTGTGCGAGTACTGGGGGATGGATCGCCGCAACATAATGTGCACGGCGAGCGCATTGCCTTCGTGCACCCGAAAGATTTTCTGGGGTCACTGGTGGAGCTGGAGGAAAGAAGCAAAGGATGAGGGATAAGACAAGCACCAAATCTCAAGCACTAAGCACCAAACGTTCGGAGTTTGGAATTTGAGTTTTGTTTGTGATTTGGAGTTTGGGATTTGGAATTTGCTTATTGAGATTTGAATAGACGCATGATTGATACATTGACTACGCTTCGGGTATCGGCACGAGAGCTCGAGGATTTCACGGCGCGCGCGCTCCAGGCGGTCGGCATCCCGGTGAAGGACTCGACGAGCATTGCCGAGCTGATGGTGCGCGCCGATGTGCAGGGCTCCGAGGGACACGGAGTGTTCCGGCTCCCCCAATACATCCGCCGCATCAAGGGCGGGGCGGTCAACGTGAAGCCCAGGATCCGCGTCGAGCGGGAGGCGGCCGGCATGGCGCTGGTGGACGGCGACAACGGCATGGGGCACCTCGTGATGCGCTTCGCCGCCGAGAAGGCGATCGAGAAGGCGAAATCCGCGGGCGTTGCCTGGGTCGGCGTGAAATGGAGCAACCATGCGGGACCGGCTTCGCTCTATGCCGGCATGCCGCTCGAGCACGACATGGTCGGGCTCTACCTCGCGGTCGGCAACGCCAATCACCTGCCGCCGTGGGGCGGGCTCGACATGCTGCTTTCCACCAATCCGATCGCGGTCGCGGTGCCGGCTGGAGAGGAGCCGCCTATCGTGCTCGACATGGCGACCACTGTGGCCGCCTACGGCAAGGTGAAGACCAAGGCGCAGCGCGGGGAGACGATGCCGGAGGGCTGGATGATGGACCGGCAGGGCCGACCGCTGACCGATCCGAAGCGCGCGAACGAGGGCTTCCTGCTGCCCATCGGCGGCTACAAGGGCTATGGGCTCGCGCTGATCTTCGGGCTGCTCGCCGGGACGCTGAACGGCGCGGCCATGGGCATGAACGTGGTGGACTTCAACGCCGACGACACGACGCCCACCAACACCGGGCACGTCATCGCCGCGATCAACGTGGCTGCATTTCAGCCGGTCGCGGAATTCAAGAGCAACGTGGACGCGCTGATCCGCGACATTCGAGCGTCGCAGCGCCTGCCGGGCGTGGATCGGATACGGCTGCCTGGCGAGGGCAGCCAGGCCGCGCGCGCCGACCGGATGAAGAACGGCATCCCGCTGCCCGCGCCGCTCGCCGCGAGCCTCGATCAGCTCGCGAGCGAGCTGAAGATCGCGCCACTCTGACGCGGTGATGCCGTGAGAGCGGGAGAGCGCGAGAGCGGGAAAGCGAACTTTCCATCTCCCGACCTCACGATCTCCCGACTTCCCGTACTGTGAGCTCGGCTGGCAACTCACGGTCCACGTTCCACGGGTACTTGTGGAGGATCCGAATGCTGTTCTGGCTCATTCTCGCTGCAGCGACCGCCTGGCTGCTGTGGTACATGGTCGCAGTGCCGGGTGCTTCGCACCGCGGGGCGCTCAAGCCGCTCACGCTAGACGAGAACCAGGTTGCCGGGGATCTCCGCAAGCACGTCGCGGCGATCGCGAGCCGCGAGCACAATTTTTTCAAGCCTGCCGAGCTCGAGGCGGCCGCGCAATACATCGAGAAGACATTGGCCGGACAGGGCTATGCGGTCGCGACGCAACGCTTCCCCTCCGGCCCGCTGGAGGTGCGGAACATCGAGGTGGAGGTCAAAGGGAGTGCGCGCGCGTCCGAGATCGTCGTCGTCGGCGCCCACTATGATTCGGTGCTTGGAGCGCCTGGCGCCAACGACAACGGCTCGGGTGTGGCCGCCGTCATCGAGCTTGCGCGGTTGTTCAGGGGCTCAAGACCGGCCCGCACGCTGCGCTTCGTTGCGTTCGTGAACGAAGAGCCGCCGTTCTCTCACAGCGATGCCATGGGCAGCCGTCACTATGCGCGGCGCGCCCGGGAACGCGGAGAGAACATCGTCGCCATGTTCTCGCTCGAGACGATCGGCTACTACGCCGATGCTCCGGGCAGCCAGCGCTATCCCTTCCCGCTCGGATTCTTTTTTCCCTCGACCGGCAATTTCGTCGCCTTCGTCTCGAACCTGTCGTCGCGCGCGCTGCTGCACGAGTCGCTCGCGAGCTTTCGCCGCCATGCAGCGTTTCCATCGGAGGGGGTGGCCGCGCCCGCCTTCATCCCGGGCGTGGACTGGTCTGACCACTGGTCGTTCTGGCAGGAGGGCTGGCCGGCGCTGATGGTCACCGACACCGCGCCCTATCGCTACCCCCATTACCATTCGGGTGAGGACACGCCAGACAAGGTCGATTACGAGCGTCTCGCGCGAGTCGTGACCGGGCTGCATGGGATGCTCCGCGACCTCGCCCGGGTCGAGTGACGAGTGTCGGGTGTCGAGTGTCGGGTGTCGGGTGTCGAGTGTCGAGTGTCGAGTGTCGAGTGTCGGGTGTCGAGTGACGAGTGTCGAGTGTCGAGTGTCGGGTGTCGAGTGTCGAGTGTCCCGTTCAAAGTTCCAAGTTCAAAGTTCCAAGTTAAACCTTGAACCTTGAACCTGGAACCTGGAACATCCTCTTGCCTCATCCCTCATCCCTTTCAGATGATTGTCTAATCCATGACAGGAGGCTACCCTCCTGTCATGCCGGTCTACTACCCACGCTCCTTTCCCAGGCTACTGGCGGTCGGGTTCACGCTGGTCGCGTTGCCGCTGGTGTTCGCGCTCGTCAACAACGCCGTTTCGGTGGACCGCCTCGCCAACCGCAGCCAGAACGCGGTCTACCGGGCGGTGCAGGCCACCCAGAGCGGCCGCCGGCTGGCGCAGCAATTGACCGCGCTCGAGCGCACCGCGCGCCAGATCGTGATCCTCGACGACCGGTCGCTGCTCGATGCTTACGCGGCGAATCGCCGGCAGTTCGAGCAGGCGGTGGCGGAATTCACGAACCTCCCCCTCGACGCGGAACAGAAGAGCGCGCTCGAGGACATCGTCCGCGGCGAGGCGGCGGTTTTCACCGCGCTGTCCGGGGCCGGCCCGAAGAGCCCCCAGGCCGGGATCGCGGTCGAACGCTTCATCGGGCTGTCCGAGCAGGCGCAGGCCCTGGTTGCGCGCTCCAACGCGCAGATCGACCGCGAGGTCGAGGCGATGCGCGACACCGCCGACCGCGCCCAGCGCATCACGTTCTGGCAGCTGCTCGCGCTGGTGCCGGTGGTGGTGTTTCTGGTCATTGGATTCTCCATCCTCATTACGCGCCCGATCCGTCAGATTGACGCGGCGATCCGTCGTCTGGGCGGCGGCCAGCTCCGCGTACCGGTGGCGGTCAACGGGCCGCATGACCTGGAGCAGCTCGGCGAGCGGCTGGAGTGGATGCGGCGCGAGCTGCTCGATGTCGAGCAGCAGAAGAACCACTTCCTGCGCCAGGTCTCGCACGAGCTGAAGACGCCGCTCACGGCGCTGCGCGAAGGCGCGGAACTCCTGTCCGAGGAGGCAGTCGGAAAGCTGACCCCGGAGCAGCGCGAGATCGCGGAGATCCTGCGCCACAACAGTGTAGAATTGCAGAAGCTGATCGAGGACTTGCTTTCGTTCGGCGCGAGCCAGTTCCGCAAGGTCACCGTGGATCTCGGGCCGGTGGACATTCGGGAAGTGATCGGGCGCGTCGCCAAGGACCAGCGGCTCGCGATCAGGGCCCGGGGCCTCACTCTCGATGTCGCCGCAGCGGACGTGATGATCCCCGCTGATTCGGAAAAACTGCGCGTGGTGCTCGATAATCTCCTGTCCAATGCCGTGAAGTTTTCACCGCCGGGAGGCGTCATCAGTCTCTCCGCGCGTTTCGACGGCGACGCGCTCGAGCTCGACATAACCGACCAGGGGCCGGGCATCCCGCCCGAGGAGCGCGCCCGCATCTTCGATCCCTTCTACCAGGGAAGCCAGGCGGGGGCGGGTCCGGTAAGCGGCACGGGTATCGGGCTCTCCGTCGTGAAGGAGTACGTGTTTGCCCACGGCGGCAGCGTCGAAGTTCTGGATAGCCGGCAGGGCGCCCACCTGCGGATCAGGCTTCCGCTTATCCGCGCGGAGTCAGCTGCGCCGTGAGGAACCGTCTCGTTCTCTTGTGGCTTGGTTGTGCGGCGGTTGTTGCAGGCTGCGGCGTCCTGCGCATCGCGCAGCCCCTGGAGCCCGCCCCGTGGGTGCAGGCCGGCACGCCCCAGCCCGCCTCGGACGCCGATAGCCTGCTGCTCTATTTCCAGCACGTCAGGAAACTGTCCGGTCCCGATGTGAGCCGCGAGCACGAGGCGGCGCGCGAGGCCTACACCCGCGCACGCACGGATTTCAATCGCGTGCGCCTCGCCATGGTGCTCTCGTTCCCGGGCACGGCGTTCAATGACGACGCGCGCGCGCTCGATCTGTGCGATACAGTCGCGAAGCACGAGGGCGGGCGGCTGCAGGGGCTCGCGCTGCTGCTTGGCTCGCACCTGCTGGAGCAGAAGCGGCTCACCGCGAGCGCGCAGGGACTGCAGCAGAAGCTCGACGCCCTGAAATCGCTGGAACGCAGCATGATCGAAAGGAACCGATGAGCGCGCCGCGCACCAGCATACTGGTCGTGGACGACGACCCGGACCTGCTGCGGCTGATGCAGATCCGGCTGACCGCCGCCGGCTACGCCGTTTCCACTGCCGAGAGCGCGGAGCGGGCGCTCGCGCAGGTGAGCGCCACGCGCCCGCAGCTGGTGGTGACCGATCTTCGGATGGGGGGCATGGACGGCATGGCGCTGTTCGAGGCGATCCGCAGCGGGCACCCGATGCTGCCCGTCATCATCCTCACCGCCCACGGCACGATACCTGACGCGGTGGCCGCGGTGCAGCGCGGGGTATCCGGCTACCTCACCAAGCCGTTCGACCCCAAGGCGCTGCTGACCGAAGTCGAGCGCGCCCTGGCGATGGCGGGCGGTGCACGCGAGGCCGGCGAAGCCGGGGACGAATGGCGCCGGGAGATCATCACGCGCAACCACGCCATGGAAGACGTGCTGGCGAAGGCGCGGCTGGTCGCGGAGAGCGACGCGAGCGTGTTCGTCTTCGGGGAGTCGGGGAGCGGGAAGGAGATGGTGGCGCGCGCCATCCACCAGGCGAGCCCGCGGCGCGATTGCCCGTTCATCGCGATCAACTGTGGCGCCATTCCCGAGCAGCTGCTCGAGTCGGAGCTCTTCGGCCACATGCGGGGCGCCTTCACCGGCGCCACGCGCGACCACAAGGGGCTGTTCCTGGCCGCCAACCGGGGCACGCTGTTCCTCGACGAGATTGGCGACATGCCGGTCGCGCTGCAGGTGAAGCTGCTGCGCGTGCTGCAGGAGAAGAAGGTGCGGCCGGTCGGCTCGACGGAAACGAATGACGTGGACGTGCGCGTCATCTCGGCGACCCATCGCAACCTCGAGGCGGAAATGGCGGCGGGCAATTTCCGCGAAGACCTCTATTACCGGTTGAACGTGGTGTCGCTGACCATCCCGCCGCTCGCCGAGCGGCGCGAGGACATCCCGTTGCTCGCCGGCCACTTCCTGCCCCTGCTCGCTGGGAAGTACCACAAGACCGTCAACGGCTTCGCGCCGGAAGCGATGGAATTGCTGGTCGGGGCGGCTTGGCCCGGCAACGTGCGCCAGCTCTACAATGTGGTCGAGCAGTCGGTCGCGCTCGCCACGACGTCCATCATTCCGGTGTCACTCGCCCAGCAGGCGTTCCAGAACCAGCAGGCCGAATTCGCCTCGTTCGAGGAGGCGCGGCGGCGTTTCGAGCGCGAGTATCTGAGCCAGCTCCTGAAGATCACCGAAGGCAACGTCACGCAGGCGGCGCGGCTCGCCAAGCGCAACCGCACCGAGTTCTACAAGCTGCTCGGGCGGCACCAGCTCGATCCCAAACTGTTCAAGTCCCGTTAAATCCGGACATTGCGGGGGCTCACGCGCCCGCAATGCCGGTTTAACTGCGCGAGATCGAACGGACATCCTAGGGTACGGGATTTTCGGTTTCCGTACCCCGTGCGCCGTTCATCTCGCGCGTGCGCCGCTCAATGCGCGCGAATTCCGCCGTTCAACGCTCGGAAACGGCCACTAAGAACCCCGACCTCGACGCAATAAGCTCCGGTTTTTTTTACAAGACGCGCCCCCGGCACGCGTCCCAAGCGATGCGGGTACTTCGTCGTGGATTCAGCACATTGCGATGGGCGCGTCTTGTCGTTGCCCTGCGACAGAAAAACCCCTGCCGAATCACCCCCGTAGGCTCAGGGCGTTGGGCCGTGTTGTCTGAGGGCGACATTTCCACCCAGGATAAGATATTTAACATATTGATTACATGCATTTATGCTGCTTGGTACAGCACTTGCATCATACCCGGACCTCCCCCCGCGTATTCGTTGTTTCCTTGTGGCTGGAGGAAAGGAGTAATCGATGGATGCCGTCAATATGACTCCGGGAAATACAGGCACCGTGGTGAAACACCTCGGGATACTTTATCCCCTCATGCTCATTGCCGCGATCGCGGTGATCGTGTTCAGCGTCGCAGGCATCGCCACCATGATGGGCTGGATGCCCGGCGCCCTTTCGAGCGACGCAGACCCGGCCAGGGCGCAGCCGGTGCCGGCGTCCAAGCTCGCCCAGCCACGCGTCGTGACCGCTGCAACCCATTGCCGGGACTGCGGAGTGGTCGAGTCCATGCGCGCGGTGGAGAAGTCCGTCAACTACGAGATCCGCGTGCGTATGAATGACGGCACCTCGCGGACGCTCTACGAGCGCGCCCGGCCCGCCCTCACGATCGGTCAGAAGGTACGCGTGACCGACCAGGGCGTGATTGCCGCAGGCTAATGCAAAACTGCCTGCACGAAAACGAAAGGAAAAGGCAGGAAAGACTCATGTCCGCCCTGCTCGCGAGCTATTGGAGGCCAAGAGGTGTGATTAACGTGGTTTTCTTCATTCTAAATCCGCAGGCGGTTTTGCTGTTAGCAGCCTGTCGGACACCTAGGAGTTTGTCGGACTTAGGCCGGACAAACTCCTTATGCAAAACCGCCCGCACGAAGACAGAAATAAAAGGCGGTGAAAACCTCATTTCCAGCCAACGTGCGTGCCCATCGGAGGCCAAAAGAGAGGGGTCGTGTGTTGGGTTTCATTCGAAATCCTCGGGCGGTTTTGCTGTTAGCAGCCGGTCGGACATCTCAGTCCGACAGGCTGCTAGCCCGACAGGCTGCGTGGGAAGCCGGCCGTGAAGATGGCTTCTGTCCTGGTACTGAGCGGGGTGCTGTGCGCCGGGGGCATAGCGGCCGGTGTGCAGTTCAAGGATGCGGCGACCTCTGTGACCAAGGGGTACACCGCCGCCTTCGAAGAACCCCAGGCCCGTCTCATCAGCAGCTTCTCGGATTTTGCGGGATCGGAAGCCAATGCACGCAGCCTGGTGGCGGGATTGCGGCAAGGTAGCGAGATCACGCTCACCGTGCCCGCCAGCGGCGGACAGCCCGGCACGGCCACTCGGTTCACGCCGCCCACCCGTCCCCTGGATTACGGCGATGTCCGCATCTCGCTGGCACTGGCGCGGGAACAGCTCGCTCAACTCGGCATTGCCCAGCCCACACCCTCCCAGATCAAGGCGGTGCTCGCGGGCGGGGGGGTCGCGACCCGTGTGAGCGGGCGAGCGACGACCCCCTTTCTGCTTCCGGGCGTGCTGCAGCTGCGGGCGGGCGGCATCGGTTGGGCGAAAATCGCCGACGCCATGGGTGTCACGCTCGGACCGGCCATGAGTGGCAATGCCCATCCCGCGGCCTTCACGACGCCGCCGATTTCTTCGGTTTCGATCACGACGACCGCGGCGGCCGGCGCCGGGAGCGCGGCGGTGACCAGGCGACCCGCACCGGCGCGACGCTCCGCCAGAGGCGGGCCGGGACCCGAAATTCGCCGTTCCGGGGCCAGCATCGTGGCCACTGCGGAGGGCGTTGTGAAAGCGGGGAACGTCACGATGCCGGTTCGGGATGGCGTGAACAGCACGGTCGTCGTGCCTGGGGCCGCGGTCGAGGCGCCCGGTGCCGCTGACGAACTCACCCGCCACGAGGAAGGCCAGTCAGCGGACTGATGTCGATTGATTACCGGAACACGCAGCCCGGGCAGGGACCCTCGGGCGGCGGTCTACTCGGGTCCCGCGGGGAGGGGGAACGTGGCGAGTCTCAATCATGGAAGGATCAAACGGGTCCATGCGGAATTTCGCGGCGACGAAGCGGTGGAGCTCGAAATACTTGAAGTCATGCTGCGCATGGGGGAAGTCGCGCGCTCGCGTATCGAGAGCGATACCAGGCTGGTGCGGCTCGCGTTCAAGGCGCTCGAGCGGATGATCGCCGACTATAGCGGCAGGACCGGTCAGCGCTATCCCACCTACCTGATGCTCTCCAAGCAATTCGACGAGCGGGACGCTCCGGCCCAGGCTGAGCCGACGCGCGTCGTCAGCATCCAGAAATGACCGGCCTCTTGCGTCGGCCGCCATGGGAGCGGTTGCTGGAGATGGAAATGCATTACCAGCGGCTGAAGCCCGGCCGGTCATGGGAGAAATTGTTTCAGGCCGCACTTGGAGCGACGCTGCTGGTGGGATGTGCCGCCGCGCCGGGTACCGCGCCGGTCAACCTGGGCGGCTTTTCGCCGGCCTTCAAGCAGGGATACACGGACGGCTGCGAGAGCGCCGGCGCGCGCAGCCAGCGGCGCGACGAAGCGCGCTACACGACCGAGTCGGAGTACATGCAGGGCTGGAACGACGGGTTTAGCGCCTGCCGCCGCCGCTGAGCCATCAGCGTTCAGCCAACAGCATTCAGCTCATTGCTCAAAGCTGATCGCCGACAGCTGACCGCTGACGGCTCTATCCCTTGACGCGGGTGATGCGAACGACCTCCGGAATGCGCCGGAGCGCGCGCATGATGCGCGCGAGATGCAGGCGGTTCGACACCTGCAGCGTGAAAAACATGTTGGTGTAGCTGCTGCCGTCCTCGGGGTCCACCGCCACGTTCTGGATATTGGAGCCCGCCTCCGCGATCTCGGCCGCGACCTTGGCGAGCACGCCGCGCTGGTTGGCTGCCACCAGCTTGATGCTGACCTCGAACGGCTTGCGGGTCTCGGGGTCCCACGACACGTCGAGCACCCGTTCCGGGTCATGGCG
>JBGQGU010000050.1:0-11300 GCA_041497655.1 Gammaproteobacteria bacterium | reverse complement strand
GCGCCTTGTGCACTTCCTCGTGATTGAGCGTGTAGGAAGGGCTGTCTATCAACCGCTTGCGGTAGGCGATGGTGACCCCGCCCCACGACTGCAACAGCTCGAGGATGCGTGGAGTTCGGTCTTCCGCGATGGCACGCATGCGCTCGCTGCGCACCGCGCGCGCATGGGCCAGCCACTCGTCCGCGATGCCCCGCTCTTCCTCGTTCCACGCGATGCGCGCCGCGGCCTCTCCATGCTCGCGCGCAAGCTGCTCGTAGCGCTGCAGGAACTTCTCCACCTGCAGCGGGTAATAAGCAAGCGACTCGGTGGCGGTGTCGATGGCCGTCAGTCCGCCTCCGACCACCACCACGGGGAGCCTCACTTGCAAGTTGGCGATCGAATCCGGCTTTGCCGCGCCGGTCAACTGAAGCGCCATCAGGAAATCCGAAGCGGCACGCACGCCGCGCGCGAGCCCGTTCGGCAGCTCCAGTACGGTGGGCCGCCCGGCGCCGATGGCGAGTGCGACGTGGTCGAAGCCCATCGCGAAGGCTCCGTCCGCGGTCAGCGTGCCGCCGAAGCGCACGCCGCCGACCATTGCGAACTCCCGCCGGCGCTCGAGCAGCAGCCGCAACACCTTGAGGAAATTCTTGTCCCAGCGCACCGTAATGCCGTACTCCGCCACGCCGCCGAACCCCGCCATGACGCGGCGGTCCAGCGCCTCGGAGAGCTCGCGTGCATCGCGGACCGGCTGGAACGGCACGCGCGCCCCACGCGCATCGACGCCGCAAAGCCCGGGCGGCAGCGGCTCGATCTTGAGCCCGTCGATGCCGACGACGGTGTGCCCTTCGTTCATCAGGTAATGCGCCAGCGCGAATCCCGCCGGTCCCATGCCGGCGATCAGCACGCGCTTGCCGCTCGCCGGCCTGGGGTACGGCGAGCGGACGTTGAGCGGGTTCCAGCGCGTGAGCAGCGAGTAGATCTCGAAGCCCCACGGCAGCTCGAGCACGTCCTTCAACGTGCGGGTCTCGGCCTGCGGGATGTCGACCGGCTCCTGCTTCTGGTAGATGCACGACTTCATGCAGTCGTTGCAGATGCGGTGCCCGGTCGCCGCCACCATCGGGTTGTCCACGACGATGATGGCGAGCGCGCCGATCGCGTAGCCTTCGGCTTTCGCCTGGTGGAACTCGGAAATTTTCTCCTCGAGCGGGCAGCCGGCGAGGGTCACGCCGAACGGGCTCTTCTTGAAGGAGGCGGCGCCCCGTCCTGCTGCGCCCTTCTCCAGCAGGCCCTTGGAGCATGAATCCTTGCCCTGCTCGTGGCACCAGATGCAGTAATTCGCCTCGTCCAGCGCCCGCACGAGATCGGCGCCGGGGTCGGTCAGCTTGAACCCGTCGCGCCGCCGTAGACTGTGCCGCTCCAGCCCGTGGCTCCGGTACCCGCCGGATTCATCGGTAACCACCGGTATCAGCCGCTGCGGGTCGAGCTTGGCCGGCGCCTTGAACAGAACGCCCCCGCGGCGGCGTTTCCGGCCCTCCTCCGTATGCGCGGCCCACGCCGCGTACCGCAACGCGCCTTCGAGACGCGTCCCATGCGCCGATTCGTCCTTCTGCCATTCCGTGACGTGGCGCGCATAGGCGAGCTCGGTGAAGGGCTCGCCGAACGCCGTCTCGAGTTCGCGCTCCAGCGCGAGGCCGTCGAAGCCCGCCGCTTCACGCGGCGGGTAGCGGTGCATCGCCCGGCGCTGCACGAACTGCCGCTTGACCTGGTAGAGCGGCGCCAGCCGATGATGCTGCGCCGCGAGCGCCTGGACCTCCGTCTCGATTCCGAACAGGCGCGCAACAAACCGCTCCAGATGCGGCACCAGCGCGAGCAGAAGCTCGGATTCCTGCTTTAACGCCAGCGCCGCGGGATCGGCGCGCGCGCGCGCGAGCTGCTCGTGGAGCGCCGCGTCGCTTCCCTTCAGCCCAGCGAGAAAGTGCTGATCGAGCCTGAGCAGTCCGTTGCGACCATAGAGATCGTCGAAGCTGAGGCCCCAGCTGGTTACCGGAATCGTGGACGCAGCCAAGGGAAGCCCGGGTCAGGAGTAAAAACGAAAATTATATCAATCGCTATGAGATAATTCAGGCTTCTATCGTCGGCATTGCCATACCAGAACGAACATGAACAGCACCCACTGGCGCACTCCGGGCGTGGTATTGGCGTGCGGTAGCATGATCTTGATGCTGTCACTCGGCATTCGTCAGAGCTTCGGCCTGTTCTTGCAGCCGATGAGCGGCGAGCTCGGCTGGGGGCGAGAAACATTTGCTTTCGCGCTGGCGTTGCAGAACCTGGTTTGGGGCGTGGCGCAGCCGTTCGCGGGCATGATCGCCGACAAGTTCGGCGCAGCGCGCGTGATCGCCGCCGCCGGCCTGCTGTACCTGCTTGGCCTGGCGTTGATGGCCTATTCCGAGACCGGACTTGCATTCGATATCAGCGCCGGCATTCTCGTTGGGCTGGGACTGAGCGGCTCGGCATTCGGCGTGGTGATGGGCGTCGTCGGCCGCGCGTTCCCGTCCGAAAAGCGCAGCATGGCGCTCGGCGCCGTCGGCGCCGGCGGCTCGTTCGGCCAGTTCATCATGCTGCCGTACGGCCAACTGCTGATCTCGCAGTTCGGATGGCTGAACGCATTGCTGGTCCTCGCCGCATCCTCCTTCCTGATCGTGCCGCTTGCTTCGGCATTGGCGGGAAGTAACGCCGCTGCGACGAGCAGCAATCAGAGTATGGGCGAAGCTTTGCAGGAAGCCGCCGCTCACCGCGGCTTCTGGTATTTGACAGCCTCGTTCCTGGTATGCGGCTTCCAGACCCTTTTCATCATGGTGCATCTGCCGGCTTATCTCATCGACCAGGGCATGACGCCGCTGGAAGGCATGACGGCACTCGCGGTGATTGGTTTCTTCAATATCGTGGGCTCCTACTTGTGCGGGGTTCTCGGCGGCCATCTCAGCAAGAAATATCTGTTGTCGTGGATCTACGCCGTTCGCGGAGTTGCGATCCTTGCCTTCGTCACGCTTCCCTTGACTCCCTGGTCTACGTGGATCTTCGCGGCGGTGATCGGATTCACCTGGCTGGGCACGGTCCCGCTCACCAACGGACTGGTGGCGCAAATCTTTGGCGTCAAATACCTGTCCACGCTGTTCAGCATTGTTTTCCTCGGCCACCAGATCGGGAGCTTCCTCGGCGGCTGGTACGGGGGCTACATGTTCGACCTTACCGGCTCGTACCTGACGGTATGGATGGTCGCCGTCGGGCTCAGCGTGCTCGCAGCGGTTATGTGCCTGCCGATCGACGAGCGCGAACTGGCCACGTTGCCCTTAAAGAGGCGGGCGGTATGACCCAGAGCCGCAGGATCCTGGTATGGGCGATGCTGGCAGTGCTCGCCGCACTGGTGGCCTACTTCGGCTTCCGCGGCTATGTGAGCGCGGATATGTTGTTCAATTTCGGCAATTCGTTTTACTGTTAACCATTCCTGGAGGGTGATATGGCGGAACAAAGCGCAGAAAAACGCAGAAAGGTCACGATCCCCATGCTCGTGGATAAGATGAAGAAGCGCGAGCCGATCGTGCAGCTTGCGGTCTACGACTACGAGACGGCGATCATCGCCGACCGCGTCGGCATCGACATCCTGTGCGTCTCGGATACCGGCGGCATGGTCTTGTTCGGCCACGAATCCACGACTTCCGTGTCGTTCGAGGAAGTGATGTTCATGGCCCAGGCAGTGAAACGCGGATCCCAGTACGGCCTGCGCATGGTGGACATGCCGTACATGAGCTTCCATCTCTCGTCCCAACAGGCGGTCGACAACGCCGCCAAATACGTGTCGCAGGGTGGCGCCGAAGTGATGAAGTGCGAGGGCAATCAACATCACGCCAAGTTCATCGAGGCGATCATCAAGGCCGGCATTCCGGTGCAGGGTCACATCGGCATCACGCCGATGCGGATGCCGCAGCTCGGCGGCTTCCAGGCACAGGGCAAGACGGCGGATCGCGCGAAGGAACTGGTGGACGACGCCTGGGCGATGGTCGATGCGGGCTGCTTCTCGATCATGTGCGAGGTGACGACCTCGGAGGTCTGCGAATACCTGGCCGAAACACTGCCGGTGCCGGTGATCAGCCTCGGCGCGGGCAACCAGGCCCACGGCGTCCACATCATCGGTTCGGACCTGTTCCATCTCTACGAAAAGCACGTGCCGCGCCATTCGAAGATCTACGTTGACCTGGTGCCCATCATCGAGAAAGGCCTGAGCGATTACCGTGACGAGGTGCGCAAGCGTATTTATCCCGGCAAGGAGCACACCGTCTTCATGAAGGAAGATGAGCTCAGGAAATTCAAGGAAAAGGTCGGCTGGAAGAGCAGCGGGCCGCGGTCCCAGGCCGGCTAGAGCGTGCCGACATCATCCGGACTGTCTAGCAGCCAGTCGAACTGAGATGTCCGACCGGCTGCCAACAGTGAAACCGCCCGAGGACTTCGAATGAAACCCAAGATAACGACCCCTATTGCCCTCCGCTGGGCACGCGCATTGGCTGGAAATGAGGTTTTGACCGCCTGTTACATCCGTCTTCGTGCGGGCGGTTTTGCATAAGGAGTTTGTCCGACCTAAGTCCGACAAACTCCTAGGGGCATGGCGGCATGCCCCTCATTTTTCGCGGTGGACTCGTGCTCGAATTGATCTGCCTGCTGCTCGCGGCCTTCGGCGTGGGCACGCTGATCGGCGCAGTCGGCATTGGCGGCATACTGCTGATCCCGGCGCTCACCGCGTTCGCCGGCCTCGGTATCCATGAGGCGATGGCGACCGCGCTGTTTACCTTCGCCTTTACCGGCATCACCGGCACGGTGATGTTCCAGCGCCAGGGCAGCATAGACTGGCGCGTCACCATTCCGGTGTGCGCCGGCGCGATCCCGTTTGCCTTCCTCGGCGCCTGGTTGAATTCGCTGACTCGCCCGACCCTGCTGGCGCTTCTTCTCGCGGCGGTCATCATATTCGCCGGGGTCTATACCCTGGCTACGTGGCGCGGCATGCGTGATCCCGCGTTTCACGGCGACCACGGGCTTCAGCGCGCCCTGTTGACGGCGATCGGGGCGGCTTCCGGGCTCGGATCGGGATGGACCGGGGTGGGTGGCCCGGCGCTGTCGGTGCCGCTGATGGTCCTGTTCGGCTTCCCCGCCCTCACCTCCATCGGCGCGAGTCAGGTCATCCAGATCATCGCATCGGTTTCGGGCACGCTCGGCAACCTGAGTTTCGGCACGATCGATTTCACCATCGCCGCCGTGGTGACGGCCCTCGAAATTGCCGGCGTTTACGTTGGCGCCCGAATTGCGCATGCCGTCAGCCCCGGCCCCCTGAAACGGTTCGTCGCCTGGTTGTGCATCGCCGTGGGTATTTTCCTCATCGTCCGTGCTCTCGGAATAGCCTGATGCCGGCGATGGCGCTGCACGATTACTTCGCCGGGCTGCGCGTCCCGCAGCTGGATCTCGCTCCCGGGGTGACGACGCCGCTGCGCTTCGGCAATTCCCGGGAGGAGCATCTCGCGACACGCCGCAGCTGTGGGCTGTTCGACTTCTCGTTCATGGGTTGCGCCGAAATTGCAGGGCGCGAGGGTCTCTCCTTCATCGATTACGCTCAGACACGCCGGCTTGACAGTCTTCCTTCCGGGAAACTGGCCTATACCTTGCTGCTGCGCGAGGATGGCACGGTCCTGAACGATGCGACTGTGTGGCATTTCGGAAGCGGTCGCTACTGGCTGATGACTGGACATCGTGCTGATCTGCAGCATTTGCAGCAGATTGCGGCGACATTTGACGTCACCTTCCGCGATATCTCGTCGCAGCACGCGGTACTCGCCATCCAGGGTCCACACGCCTGCTCGCTGGTCAAGCGGTGTCTGCCTGACCTCGTCCCCGCGCTGCCACCCTATTACGGCTTTGCCGAAGGTCGTTTCGGCGCGGCGCCCTGCCTGATCGCCCGCGTCGGCTACAGCGGTGAGAGCGGATACGAGCTCGTAATCGGGTCGGCTCGTGCTCCAGCCCTGTGGCAGGAGCTGCTCGATGCCGGACAAGATCATGGCTTGACGCCGTGCGGCTTCGAGGCCGCGGATTCGCTGCGCATTGAAGCGGGGCACCTGCTCTTCTCGCGCGAGCTTGCGCTGCCCGCGTACCCCGCCGAGCTGGGGTTGTCACGCCTGACGGACGTTTACCGGGGACGGTTCCATGGATCCGGTGGACTGCTCGCAGCGCGTCGCTTCCTGCCGCGGTTCTGTCTGGTCGGCTTGCTGCCGGTAGCGCGCAGCTCGACGGACCTCGGGACGTTACAACACATCGCCGACATCCCTCGCCATCCGATCGGAGCAGGATCAGGATTGATGACCAGCGCAGCCTATTCGCCGCTGTTCTCGCGCATCCTCGGTCTCGGTTATGTGAGCCCGGCCGACCGCTACCCCGGCACTCGAGTCACGCTGGCAGGCGGCGTTGCGGCCATCGTCGCCCGGCGCCCGTTTTACGATCCGGCCAAGGCGCTCCCCCGCCGCGCGTCTTGACCCGCCGTCCCGGCTGCCTGCTTTTCGGCAGCCTGCACGGTATTGGCGACCAGCATCGCAACCGTCATCGGCCCGACGCCTCCCGGCACCGGCGTAATGGCGGCAGCGACGTCGCGCACGCTTGCAAAGTGCACGTCGCCGACGAGCCCTCGCCCGGGCACTCGGTTGATGCCCACATCGAGGACTACGGCGCCGGGCTTCACCATGTCTCCGGTTATGAGCTCCGGGCGGCCCGCAGCGACCACCAGGATGTCAGCCAGTCGCGTGACCCGACCCAGGTCGCGGGTCTTGGAATGGCATAACGTAACCGTTGCGCTTCGTGCGGTCAGCATCAGTGCCACGGGCTTGCCGACGATGGTGCTCCTGCCGACCACCACGGCATGACTGCCCTCGATCACTACGCCCGCCTCATCGATCAACGCCATCACCGCGCGCGGCGTGCAAGGCTCGAGCAGCGAATGGCCCGTGAGCAGCGCGCCAAGATTGCACCAGTTGAACCCATCGACGTCCTTTTCCGGGGCGATTGCCTGCGTCACGCGCTCAGCGTGGAAATGGCCGGGCAGCGGCAACTGGATCAGGATTCCGTGAATGCGTGGATTGCGATTAAGCGTTTCGACCGCGTCGAGCACCGCCGCCTCGCTGCACCCCGCCTCGAATTCATGCATCTCGCAGTGCAGCCCGACCTCAGCGCAGGCGCGCAATTTATTGCGCACGAAAATCCGCGAAGCCGGGTTGTCGCCGACCATGATCACCGCCAGGCTCGGCGTGATTCCTTGCTCCTTGAGCGCATCAGCGCGTTTCTTGCATCCCTCGCGGACTTCCCGTGCAACGGCGTTGCCATCGATGATCTTCGCGGTCACGATCGGATGCCCGCCACAATGAACAACAGCATGCTCGCCGCCATGAAGCCATAGCCGGTCGTGTTGAGTTGCTTCGCACGCTCGGCGCCTATCCTGCCGCTCGATTGCAGGAGCGAAGCGGAGACCGATACGATCGCGCCCAGCACTGCCAGCGTGATGACGGCCTCCCGGGCAAGCAGCCAGTCCATGCGCGCGATCAAGGCCTGGCGGTTCGCTTCAAGTACGCCTCGACGAAATCGGCCGCGGCCTTCGAGCCGCGCGAGAACGAGCGCATCGCCTCGGCGTGCAGGATCGAGAGCGCCTGCTTTTTGATGTCGTTGGCGCGGTCGCGCTCGACCAGGTCGGACAGCCGCCGCGGACGCGGCAGGTCGACGTCGATCACCGCGCGCACCTGGCACGGGATGTTCGACATCACCAGCATCCGGTCGGCGAGGAACACCGCCTCGTCGATGTCGGTGGTGACGAAGAAGTTGGTGCGCCGGTTCTCCTCGTAGAGCCGCGAGTAGTACTCCCACATCAGCTCCTTGGTCATGGCATCGAGACCGCGGAACGGCTCGTCAAGGATCATCACTTTCGGGTTGTTGATCATGGCGCGCGCGAGCTCGGCGCGGCGCTGCATGCCGCCGGAGAGCTGACCGGGATACTTGTCGCGGAAGTCGCGCAGCCCGACCTTGGCGAGCAGGAACTCGCCGAACTCGACTGTTTCCTTCGTCAGCTCGCCGCGCGCGCGCGGCCCGTAGAGGATGTTGTCCCATGTGGTCATCCAGGGAAACAGCGCCGTCTCCTGGAACAGCACCAGCCGGTCGCGGTCGGGGCCTGTGATCGGCGCGCCATCGAGCGTAATGGCGCCTTCGGACGGCGCCTCGAAACCGGCGAGCAGACGGATCAGCGTGCTCTTGCCGCAGCCGGAGGGACCCACCATGACGGTCAGCTTTGCCCGCTCGATGGTGAAGGAACAGTCGCGCACGACCTCCTTGCGATGGTGGATCGCACCGTAGGACTTGCTCACTCCCTGGACGGAGATTTCGCCGGGGATGATCGTGGGGCGTGCGATTGCGGCTTCGCTCATCTGGCTTTCAGCCACGGCGTCACGTAGCGTCCTCCCCAGCGCAGCAGCTCGCTCGAGATGAATCCGGCGATGCCAATCGAGATCATGCCGACCACGATCTGCTCGTACGAGCCGCCGACGTAGGAGAGCCAGATGAAGAACCCCAGCCCGCCGCCCCTCGTTCCGCCGATCTGGCTGCCGCCGCCGGAGATCATCTCCGCGGCCACCACGACCTCCCAGGTGATTCCCATACCGACCGCCGAGCCGACCACGATCGAGGGCAGGGTGCCGGGCAGAATGACGCGCCGGAAGATGTCCCGGCGCGACGAGCCCATCGACTGCGCGGCCTGGAAGTAGCGCACGTCGATCGAGCGCGCGCCGCCCAGCACATTGATGACGATGGTGTAGAAGGCGCCGAGGAAAGTGATGAAGGTGATCGCCGACTCCTGCGTTGGCCAGAAGATGATCGAGGCCGGCACCCAGGCGAGCGGCGGGATCGGGCGCAGCACCTCGAACACCGGGAAGCTGATGCCGTGGGCGACGCGGCTCATCGCGAGCGACAGCCCGAACGGAATCCCGATGATCATGGCGGCGATGAATCCGCCCATGACGCGGAAGAAGCTCATGTACCAGCTTTGCCAGTAGCTCAAGTCACCGACTACCTCGAGCCAGGACTGGAGCACCACCGAGGGCGCGGGCACCGCGCCGACCCACGGCAGATAATCCTTCTTGAATCCCATCGCGCCGAGGAGCTCCTTCAGCGGCGTGAAGAACTCGGGCGCCATCCATTGCTTGGAGCGCGAGCCGATCTCCCAGAGGATCACGAAGACCGCGATCGAGGCCACGCCGCGCCAGAACACGGGGTTCGAAAGCATTTTTTTCATTGCTCTATCCCTCCTTTTCTCCAGCCTGGAAGGCCTTGAGGGCTTCCTCGTGCACCGCTTCGTTGGTCTCCTCGATCAGCTCGCGGAAGCGCTTCGAGGTCAGCACGCCGTAGTCGCGCGGGTGCGGGATGTCGACGTTCAGGACTTTCTTCGGCTTGCACGGCCGCGTGGTCATGATCGCGACGCGGTGGCCGAGAAAGATCGCCTCTTCGAGGTCGTGGGTGATGAAAAAGATCGTCACCTTGTTCTTGTAGTAGATCTCGAGCAGCGCCTCGTGCATCACGCTCTTGGTGAGCGAGTCAAGCGCGCGGTAGGGCTCGTCGAGCAGCAGCGCCTTCGGGTCGTTCATCAGCGCGCGCACGATCTCGACGCGCCGGCGCATGCCCGAGGACACCTCTCCCGGGTAGTTGTGCTCGACGCCCGAAAGCCCGGCGTCGGCGAGCATCGCGCGTCCCTTGTCGATTGCTTCCCTGCGCGCGAGCTTGCCCTGCATCACCGGACCGAAGACCACGTTCTCCAGGTTCGTCTTCCAGGGAAACAGGGCGCCGTTCTGAAATACGACGATGCGGTCGGGGCCGGGCGTCGCCCTGGGACGTTCGGTCGAGCACAGCACTTCGCCGTCCATGACGATGCGCCCGGACGTGATTTCGTGAAAACCCGCGATCGCATTGAGCAGCGTCGTCTTTCCGCACCCGGAGGGGCCGACGATCATGCAGATCTCCCCCGGCTCGATCTCGAGCGTGCAGTGGTCGACCGCGAGCACCGCCGCACCCGCAGGGTTGTAGACCTTGACCACCTCCTCGATCAGGATGTGTCCGCGCGTCGACGCGGCGGGCGGGCGCCTCATGTCCATCGCCCTAGCGTTCCGCCAGCGCAAGCTCGCGCACGCGCCACTCCATCAGATAGTCGCCCACGATACGTACCATGGCGCTCGTGGTGTAGCCAACCAAGCCAAGCGTCACCATCCCGATCACGATGGTGGGATAGCGCACCATCACATAGGAAGTCCAAATGACGTAGCCGAGGCCATATTGCCCGGAAACCATCTCGGCGGCGACCAGCGAAAACCAGGACACGCCGATCGAGATCTGCAGGCCGGTGAAGATGAAAGGCAGGGCGCCGGGGATGATCACGTGCCCGAACACCTGCCAGCGGCTCGCGCCCAGACAGCTGGCGGCCCGCACGTAGGACTCGTCGATCGACTCTACGCCGAGCATCGTGTTGAGCGCAGTGGCGAAAAACGAGGCGAGAAACGCGAGGTAGACAACCGCCGACTCGGTGGCGATGAACATCACGATCGCGAGCGGCACCCAGGCGAGGATCGGGATCGGCCGCAGCGTCTCGAACACCGGAAACACGTACTCCTTGAACTTCCTCGACCAGCCGAGCAGCAGCCCGACCGGCACGCCAAGCAGCGTAGCGAGGAAGAACGCCTGCGCCACCCGCCAGACCGACATCGCGATGTGCTGGTAGTACTCCCCAGTGTAGAGCGACAGGCCGTAGGTCGGCGAAGGCGAAAACCATTCCTTCACCACACCGGTGATCCCGGGCATCTCGCGGAAGCGCGGCAGCTTCCATACCTCGACCGCGAGGTACCAGAAGCTGAGGAACAGCGCGAAGCCGATCACCATCAGGTACGGCCGCGGGCTTCTCAGCCACAGCGACACCCGGTACAGGGTCAGACTGAGGCTCGACATCTCCTCGGTGAGCGGCCCGGACAGGCGCCGCACCTGGGCGAGCAGCGACGGCACCGTGAACTCGCGCTGGATCATGCCGGCGAAGTGCTCCATGACGTGCCCGCCCTCGAGCGGCTCGGACTCGAGCAGCCTGACCAGCGCCTCGGTGTCGAGGCGCAGTGCTGCGGTCGGCTCGATCGCGGTAACCGTGGCGAGACGCCGCGTCTGACCGAGCAGCAGCCCGGCCCAGCCGAACACCCCGCCGCGTGTCACGCGCTTGAGCG